>JBFZEO010000057.1:0-8220 GCA_041306845.1 Spirochaetota bacterium | reverse complement strand
GCCGGACAAACTCTACCTGTCACATCGGGGAAGTTGTTTGTTTTATGAAGGAGTTTGCAAGCCTCCTCCCATCTGTTCTTGTAAACCAGATCGTTCCAGTCCGGGATCTCATTACCAACCGGGCAGCCGTAGCCGTGGCAGAATGGAATTCCGCAGTCCTGACATCGGGATGCCTGCTCCCTTATCTGATCGTCTGTGTAACTAACATGAATATCTTTATAATCTTTCAATCGTTCATTAACAGGCCTGTAAGCAATCGTCGCCCGTTGGATCGTTTTATAGTTATGCAAATTAGGTTTTTCTTTCTTTTTAGCCACGGTAAACCTCCTCGGTTACATTGAGAGTATCCGATTTAACAGACTCCCTTTCTTTCATCTTTTTGAGTGCAAGTTTATAGTCTATCGGGAAAACTTTGACAAATTTGTCTATAGACTCTTCCCATTTATCGAGTATATCTTTTGCCTTTTCGCTTCCTGTGAATTTGTAATGTTTTTCGATTAAAGATTTCAACTCTTTTTTATCGTTATCTTCATAAACAGGAGTCAAGTCAACCATCTCGAGGTTACAGTAATTATCAAAAGTCTGATTAGGATCAAAAACGTAAGCAATACCGCCGGACATACCTGCAGCAAAATTCTTTCCTGTTGAACCGAGAACTATTATTTTACCGCCAGTCATATATTCACAACCATGGTCGCCCACACCTTCAACAACCGTTGTACATCCGGAGTTTCTTACAGCAAAACGCTCTCCGGCTCCGCCGTTGATAAAAACTTCACCGCCGGTTGCTCCGTAAAGAAGCGTATTACCAACAATTATATTTTCACCAGCGTTGATATGTGACGTTTTAGGAGGATAAACTATTATCCTGCCGCCTGACATCCCTTTACCGAGATAGTCGTTTGCGTACCCCTCAAGTTCAAGCGTGATCCCTTTGGCAAGGAACGCACCCAGACTCTGACCGGCACACCCTTTAAATTTAAAATGAATCGTGTCGTCCGGTAATCCGGCTTCGCCGTATTTTTTAGCAACCACACCGCTGACAATCGTTGCAACAGATCTGTTTATGTTTCTGATCGGCAGTTCAACATTCACCTTAGTCTGGTTATCTATAGCCGGCTTCGCTAGATCAAGCAGCTTCTCTGTATCAAGAGATGTATGGAGCATATGATCCTGCTTCTTCGTACATCTTCTGTCAACTGGCGGTTTAGGATCGCAATAAAGTATTTTACTGAAGTCAAGCGTTGATGCCTTCCAGTGTTTTATATCTTTGTTCACTTCAATTAGATCTGCCCTTCCGACAAGTTCGTCCATTGTTCTGATGCCGAGAGATGCCATGTGTTCCCTCACTTCTTGTGCGAGGAATGTGAAGAAGTTCACGATATAATCAACTTTACCTCTGTAAAGTTTACGCATATCAACATCCTGTGTAGCAACTCCCATGGTACATGTGTTCAAGTGGCATTTTCTCAGCATACAGCAGCCGAGTACAATCAGTGCCGATGTAGCAAATCCGAATTCCTCTGCTCCAAGCATAGCACCGATAACGATGTCACGACCTGTCATCAGTTTACCGTCAACCTGTACTCTTATCTTATCTCTCAAAAGGTTGGCAACAAGTACCTGCTGTGTTTCAGCCAGTCCCAATTCCCACGGCACACCGGCATGCTGGATCGATGTTAATGGTGATGCTCCCGTTCCTCCGTCATAACCGGCGATAACAACCATGTCAGCCTTACCCTTAGCAACTCCGGCGGCTACTGTCGCAACTCCGGCTTCTGATACGAGTTTTACGGAGACTCTTGCATCCCGATTAACACAGTGCAGATCAAATATTAACTGAGCAATATCTTCTATAGAATAGATGTCGTGATGAGGCGGAGGAGAGATCAGCGTTACTCCCGGAGTCGCGTGTCTTGTCCTGCCTATTACTTCATCGACTTTATGTCCCGGCAGCTGTCCGCCCTCACCTGGTTTCGCCCCCTGAGCGATCTTTATCTGGAGTTCCTTCGCGTTTGCAAGATAATTTGTTGTAACACCAAATCTCCCTGATGCGATCTGTTTGATAGCTGAACAGGCGTTATCCCCATTCTCACGAACCTTAAATCTCTCAATCTCCTCGCCGCCCTCACCGGTGTTACTGGAACCGCCGAGTTTGTTCATCGCTATGGCAAGTGCCTCATGCGCCTCTTTACTGATAGAACCATAAGACATCGCACCTGTAGCAAACCTTTTAACTATACTTTCAACAGGTTCAACTTCATCGATACTGATAGGCGATGCTTTTTTGAATTTAAAAAGTCCGCGGATTGTATAGAGTTCTTTATTCTGATTATCAATTTGAGAAGTATATTCTTTAAATTTCTTGTAATCTTTCTTCTGAGTCGCTTCCTGCAGGAGAGAAACAGTCTTAGGGTTCCAGAGATGGAGTTCTCCGGTCTTTCTGTAGTGGAATAGACCGCCGTACTCAAGATCATCCGGGTTTGAACTGTTATCCGGATAAGCCTTAGCGTGTCTCATCTTCGTTTCTTTGTCGATTATGTCATAATCGATACCGCCGATCCTCGACGCCGTTCCCTTGAAATATTTATCGATTATCTTATCAGAAATACCCACAGCTTCAAATATCTGCGCTCCCTGATAACTTCTCAAAGTCGAGATCCCCATCTTGGAGAGGGTTTTCAGCAGGCCTTTCTTGATACCGTTTATAAAATTGTCATAAGCATCTTCAACTGACGTGTCCTTGCTGATGTCCCCATTCTCACAGAGCTGCGAAATCGTCTCAAAAGCGAGATAAGGACAAACAGCGTTAGCACCATAGCCAAGGAGGAGGGCAAAATGCATCGTATCTCTAACCTCTCCCGACTCAACAATGAGTCCGGCAGATTCCCTTTTTTTATTCTTGATAAGGTGCTGATGAACCGCACTGAGAGCGAGAAGTGACGGTACCGGGATCCTGTCTTTACCTACGTTTTTATCCGATAGGACAATAATTACAGTCCCTTTGCTGACCTTGTCGAGAACTTCATCGCATATTTTATCAAGCGTCTTCTCGATATCCTTGCCGCTGCCGTTCACTGGATAACAGATGTCTACCGTTGCTGACGGGAGTTCTTTAGTCCCTGCATATATCCTGCCGAGGTCGTTCGGAGTGAGTACCGGGTGAGGCAGTTTAAGCTGTTTGCAGTGCTCCTCTTTTTCTTCGAGAATGTTACCCTTCCTGCCGATCCACGTCATGAGGCTCATAACAAGTGACTCTCTGTACGCATCGATAGGCGGATTAGTTACCTGAGCAAAAAGCTGTTTGAAGTAATTGAAGAAAAGCTGGGACTTATCAGACAAAACAGCGAGAGGAGAGTCGATCCCCATTGAGCCGACCGGCTCCTGACCGCTCTCTGCCATATCGATTATCTGAAGCTTTAAATCTTCTGATGTATAACCAAAAACCTGCTGAGCTCTCAAGAGATCAACCGATTCCCTTTTGACCGCCTGCGGACTTTCAAAGATTCCGCGCAGTTCTATCCTGTTTTTTTCGAGCCATCTTCTATATGGTGATTTTCTCACAACAGCACTTTTAACTTCATTGTCAAATTTTATCCTACCGCCGCCAAGATCAACTGTAAGCATTTTGCCTGGGAGGAGTCTGCCGAGGTGTTTTGTTTTGGACGGATCAAAGTCAACGATACCGATTTCAGATCCGGCAACTATATAACCGTCGTTAGTTATAACATATCGTGAAGGTCTCAACCCATTCCTGTCAAGAGTTTCGCAGATAGTCTTGCAGTAGGTAGCAATCAATGCCGCCGGACCATCCCACGGCTCCATAACAGACGAATAATACTCATAAAAAGCGCGTCTGTCCTCACTCATGTTGATTTTCTTGCCGAAAGCCTCCGGAACCATCATCATCATCGCCTCTTCCGGAGATCTGCCCGATAAAATCAGGAGTTCAAGACAATTATCGAAAGATGCCGAGTCACTTCCGTTCGGCATAATAACAGGGAAAACTTTATTGAGATCATCTCCAAAAACCGGACTCTTCAAAGTCTCTTCCCGGGCGATCATTTTGTTGACGTTCCCTTTGAGTGTGTTGATCTCGCCGTTGTGTGCGATAAATCTGAATGGGTGAGCGAGTTTCCATTCCGGCATCGTGTTTGTACTATATCGTTGATGGAGAATTGCATACCTTGATTTAACTAAAGGATTTTCGAGATCCGGATAATACTTTGTAACCTGTTCAGATAAAAGCATACCTTTATATATTATCCTGGAAGCAGAAAGTGAACATATATAAAAGTCTTTTGAATCCTCTTTCATCTCCGCATTTACTTCATTCTCAATAACTCTTCTCAAAACATAAAGATTTTGTTCGTTTATACTCTTTTTGTCTTTTTCTATAAAAAGCTGCATAACGCAAGGTTGAGAGACTTTTGCCAGATATCCTAACGAAGAATCATCTGTCGGAACTTTTCTCCATGCGATGACTTTTAAACCTTCACTTTTTACAGCGTTCTCAACGATCTTTATGGATTTGTTCCTTAATTTCTCGTCAATAGGGAAAAACACCTGACCGACACCGTACTCGCCGGGTTTATGATTAACAAGCTCTTTTACTTTATCCTTAAAGAAATCATGGGGGATATCGAACATAATCCCGGCGCCATCACCGGTATTTGCATCGCCGCCAACAGCTCCTCTGTGCGTAAGATTTACCAGAGCGGTAACAGCCATCTCAATAATCTTATGTTCAGGCTCCTTGTTAAGGGTTGCTATAAATCCAACACCACAATTGTCATGTTCCATTTGCGGGTCATATAAAGGGGGCAGCCTTCTCTTGCTCATACATACTCCAAAACATTAATATTTATTAACGGAAAAACCGTATTTTTTTATAAAACTCAAGTTTGGTAAACAAGCAACTTGTATACCAAAAACACCAAAATAATTTAAATCAAAAAAACCTATCAACGCGACACACAAATGTAGCCCGCTGATACAATTATACAAATTAGTTCCGAATCGATACAGACATGTGCTTATTTTACAGCCAAAGTTCTGACAAACAGTTATACAATTAACAAATTTAATCAATTTTTAAAAGGAAAAACTAATATTTTTTATAAAAAAAACAAATTTCAGAGCAGAAATAAACCATAAATATATAAAGCTCTGTTTTATTTGCTATTTATGGAATATTATTTTTATCAAACAACACAGATGAAGTTCAAAGAAATTATGATTTAGCGGTAAATCTCTTTTTCATCATTATAAATTCATACATTGAAGATGCTATATTTTTTATAATATTCAACGTTTCATAATCGCTTACCATATAAAAACCACGTTTGCCATTGTCGGTAAAATTAAGAACAGCAACCGGCGTCTCTTTATAACTAATCGGGATTACAATCAACGAACTCGTCTGATAATTTTTCTTAAACGGAAAATCATATCCGTCAAAATTATCGGTATCATTTATTATTATCTGCTTATTGGCAGCCGCACATTTACCGGCTATCCCCTCGCCAATCTTTATTTTAATTACACCATCTCCAGACTTATCTTGCAAACCCCATCCGACAGCCTTAAAAAGCGTAAGGTTTTCCTTATCCGAGATCATCAGGCTCGCCCTTTTTGAATTTGTCAATGTTGCCCCCCAGTACAGAGACTTTTCAAGAAGTTCCTGAACTGTTGCCGATCCGGTTAGATCGGTTATCACCTGCGAAATACTCAGATATATCTCATCTGATTTTTCCTGAATTTGAGTGTTTTCTATTATCGAAACAAACCTTTTCTCATTCTCTTTGAAAATTTTATCGCAAGTTTCAGTAATTATTTCCGCAGTGAGAGTTTTTAGATCAGCGTCCCCGGCTATTTTTTTTATAGGAATGGTACTCTCTACAACTCTATCAAAACCGGTTATGATTAACTTCAACATTATTGAAACAGTAACAATAAAAAAAATCGATAATATTATCAGATAAAAAAGGGAGATTAGTTGACTCCCAAAATCAAGAAAATTGAACTTAGCAAGAAACTGTGAATTGGGAGTAAAATAATTTACAAAACCTATGTAATAAAGAAAAGCAAAAAGGGCGATAAAAACAAGAAATAATAGTATAAAAAACCTCTTTTTCTGCACCTTTATTACTCCTGACCATATCTGACGTTCAGAAACAATCTGTAAAATGAAGACTGAGTGTCCGACTTTGTTAATTTTATATAATATGTTCCGGCGTTTAACCGCTCTATTGTTTTATCTCCACTAAAAGAATCAATCTTAGCTCCGGTCGAATCAAAAACTTCTGCGGTTATATCTCCGGCAAATCTGCTTACAGATATATTTACCGATTCTGTTAAATTTATAACATTGAACCTAAAATAATCAGCATCATCCTGACTGATGACACCATCAACCTCCTCAAGGTTGATGAGTTCGGTTGCGGTTTCCAGAGTGTCGTTAAATTCCATCTCAAAACCGGCATTTTTCTCGGCAACTTTTTCCTCTATCTTAATGTAATAAAGAGGATCTTTTATATTTGTTCTGTTGACAGCACCGGCAACCCGGATGTAATAATCTCCCTTAGCAGATGATACAAAAGACAGTTCTTCACTTCCGCCCCAGCCGTACCGGTTGATAAGCTTCTCGGAACCGGTAGATTTATTTATCAGAGTGAAATTAATATCAACATTTGAAAGCGTTTCGGCTTTTATTGTAAAACAGTAGATCCGTTCTTCAGGATAGGCTATATGGTAGTAATCCCTGTCATCTCCTGGTATAATGTACCCCTTCTTTGTTGAATTTGGGGATATCTCCATTGAGGTTTGTTCGGTGTTGTTAGGCTCAATCTCTTCTGTCTTATCTTTTTCAAAAGATTTCAGAGATAGAATGTAGGGATTCTTCTCATTGCTTCCGGATATTGAGCTTATTTTCATATAAACTTCATCAAACTTTGGGTAAAATTTCCAGATCATCTCCCCCTCACCGACACCCCGCTCATTCACGCTAAGCAACACTCTTTTCGATGTGTCAAGAATAGTTATAGTTGCGTCGGCATCGGGAACAGCTGTCATCGTTATCCGGTATGACGTATTACTGCTTGGGAATTTTATTCTATAAAAATCAATATCCTGATTATCACCTTTGTTCTCAAAAAAACCGACTATCGGAGAGTCCAAGTCATTTACTACGACAGCATCTTCATAACTATCATTAAATTCCTTGTCCGCGACACCACTAAATGGCCTTATATCTGTTTTCTTACTGCATGATATTATAACAAGAAAAAACGCAACTAAAAGAAAAAATAATTTCATTCTCATAACCCGCCTAATATAAGATCCTGATCTTTTTTCTGATGAAGGTAGCAAGTTTCCGGGATCGGCCCGTCAATGTAAAAATAAAATTTTATCGTCTTAGGACATTGATCCGTTGCTTTTAATCCGGACTCAGTGCAGATATCGAGAGTTTTCATGTTACGCGGAACTTCTATATAACTCGACAGATCGTAGGAAACAAGAGAGTGATAATCCGTCCAGATTTTTGCTGCGTTAGACTCACTGGCCTGCAAAAGAGTTTTGTTGTCATCAAAACCTACCCAGCTGACCGCCACCTCAGATGTGGAAAACCCGGCAAACCAGCCATCCTTATAATCTTGAGTCGTTCCGGATTTACCATAAACAGTTTTTGTTAAACCACTCCTCTGTTTTGCCCAGTAAGCTGTTCCACCCTCTTCAAAAATACCCTGCATCATCTGAGTTAATTCATAAGAGATCTCCGGTTTGATTATCTGTTTACTTTCCCTTTTATCTGCCGGATATAAAAAGTCAAACTTCGGATTTACTTCACGATTTATGTCGTAGTAAACTTCACCATTAACATCAGAGATCTTTGTTACCGTTACCGGGTGAACCGTCTTGCCATCTCTCGGGAAAACAGAATATGCCGCGGCAAGTTCAATCGGTGAGAGTTCTGCCGTTCCGAGAGCAAGTGATAAAACCGGCGGAACTCTGTCTGAATCTTCGGGCAGCTCCGCAGCGGTTTTTATAATATGGGAAACATTGTCGATATCGAGAGTATTGAGAAGTTTTACAGAAACTGTGTTTAGCGAGGTTCTCAAAGCATCATAAAGAGTTACCATGTTTCCATATTTATGGTTCGCATGATAATTTTTGGGTGCATATTTCTTCCCACCAACATTATATGTGATGACTTCGTCT
>JBFZEO010000056.1:0-4226 GCA_041306845.1 Spirochaetota bacterium | reverse complement strand
CTCGAATACACAGATAAACTTGTCGGAATGATGTTTGAGCATTTTTACATAGACGGCATATTCTCCAGGAGGAATGTGACCGGCAGAGATAAATTTAGTGACAAAGAACTTTTTAACAGATATCTCCAGTACAGCGACCTCGGGCACACCATGAAGTCGTACTGGATGATCGAGATGGCGAACAGAACACTTGATAATCCCGGGTATAAATCCATTCTTAAGTCAAACATAAAAAGACTCCTCGGTATCTCTTATGACAAGAAAAACGGATGCTGGAGCGAAAGACTGATGTCGCGGGATCGGGCATTTTCCGGCGGGATCTCATGGTGGACATACTGCGAACAGGATCAGCTCGCCGCATATATGGCAGTTGCTGACGGTGACGAAGAGTATCTTGAGATGGTTGATAAGACCTCGGGATTTTTTCTGAGATCATTTGTGGACAAAGTCAACGGCGAGTGCTACTTTGGTGTATCTTCAAGCGGGACAACCGGTGATAATTTTGCGAACAAGGCCGGGATGTGGAAGAATGGTTATCATTCCTCCGAACACGCGCTTATCATGTATATCGTGAGTTCGCGGTTGACAGGCGGCAGGGTGGAATTGTACTTTGCGCCGGTCAACGGTGAGGAGATTATCTATAAACCGTATGTTTTTAACGGAACTGTGGAATCCGCGGAACCTGCCGGAGAATTTGATATCGGCGGTAAAAAGATGATGAAGACCAGAGTTGCATTCAAAATAATCAAATAGAATTAACATTTTTATAACAATATGACGATTTAGTTAAAATAGTGTTTTTTCACACATTGTGTATCTGGAGAGAAGACCGATGAAATTTAAGTATAAAATCCTTGTTCTGAATATGTTAAGTATAATTCTCCTTGTGATATCGATATATATCGCCGTTATCTATAGTTTTCATGCTTCTAACGATAAAAAGATCACAATCTTTGAGGTTGAACTTCTGGATTCCAAAAAGGCGTATCTGCAGGATCTCCTGATATTTACCGAAAATACCATTCAAAAACTTTACTTTGATGCCGTTTTTAAGGCGAATGAGTACGCCGATCAAAGAAAAAAAGATGAAATTATGAATGAGTATAAAGATCAGGCTGTTAAACTCATTGAGAATATGAAGCATTCGGGCGGAGGCGGATATTTCTCGGTTATCTCCTTTAATGATGCAGGAGCCCCTGTTTATGTGTTCAACGGTTCCAGGCAGAGCGAAAAAGGGATGCCGATCAATATAAATCTTCAACATAACAGATTGATAGTTGATTCTGCCAAACTGAAAGCCGGAGCTTCTGTTAAAGTCGGGTCACTCATTGAGTATGCAGATACAAATATTACTACAAACCTTGAAAGTATCAGAATTGTTGCGACACGTTACTTCAGACCTTGGGACTGGATAATTGTTACCGGATTTTATAAGGATGAGGTGAACCGTAAGGTTGATGTTTTGAGGAATCAGCTTAAGTCAGATCAGACTTATGTGGTAATTGTTATAACGGTTATCTCTTTGGTTCTCCTTATCATAATCGGACTTGTCAACTATATGTTTTCAAACAGGATTATAAGACCGCTCAATGATGTCAGTGAGTATGCTCTGTATGTTTCAGAGGGAAATCTATTCTCATATAAAAAGAGTATGGGAACGGGCAAGGACGAGATCGGTAAACTGATTTTCAGTTTTAACAAACTTGTCGGTAACTTTACGCAGAGTATCAGGGAGATGAATGAGACTGCCTCCCGTCTCGAAGTTCTCGTAAACAAGAATAATGATGTTGTTGAGACACTTTCAAACATAACAAACATGGAGGCAAGCTCCATAGAACAGATATCAGCGAGTCTTGAGGAATCCTCCTCTTCGATAAAGATTATCTCTGTCAACGCCTCAAAAAGTATCGACAAACTCCTTGAGGGATCAAAGACTGCCGAGGACGGATACGCTCTGATCGATAAGATAACTTCAAGTATTAAAGATATTTCTTCAAGATCGTCCGAGATAAGTGAGTCAATTAAGCAGATTTACGGTATTGCCGAGCAGACAAACCTCCTTGCTCTCAATGCGTCTATCGAGGCGGTCAAGGCCGGCGACTCAGGCAAGGGGTTCTCGGTTGTTGCCGATGAGATAAGGAAACTGGCAGATAAGTCGAGGTTTATTGCGAATGAGATCACTGATAAAATCGAGAAAAACTCGGATTTTATATCTGAGGCAAGACGTCTCATAACCAATTCGCAGAACACATTCAAACAGATCATAGACACTACTCTCTCGTCAAGGCACATTTTATCGGAAATTGTTTCTGCCATAAATGAGCAGTCTATCGGCGCATCCGAGATGATGGTGAGCGTAGATAACATTCACGAAGGTTCTCAGCGGATGGTTGATATTGTGGAAAAGAGTAAGTACACAAGCATAACTATAGAAGAGTCTTTTAATACACTGGTTGATATCATCAGGCGGTTTAAATTTGAGAGGGTTGAACATGTTGTTGCAGTAAAAAAAGATATCATTCCTGCAGCTGAAAATGACGGGGAACCGGCTCTTGCTGCCGAGAGTGACTGACTTTTTTAGTGTGGAATGTTATTTGAGCGGTCATAGTCATAAAAACTTATCAGAAGTTTTTATTTGTTCCTGTTAAAATTTTAAGCATTTAGATTTACCCTAAAGTGATTGCCTGTTTCACTTTCTTTAATCGGTAAAAATATTTGTAAAAATCTTGATTTGTAAGTTAAAAAAAGTTAACTTGTAAAAATATTTGTTTATGGTAGGAGTTTTTTTGTGAGTGATAATCAGGATGATAAAAAAAATAATAAGGGTGAGCCGCCTAATAATTCGAAGAGGCTGTTTCTTATCCTTTTTATCCTTGCTTCGGTTTTGCTTGTTTTGTGGTTTTTTAATAAGGAGGAGAGTTCAAAACAGATAAATTATTCTTCTTTTGTTGAATACTTGAAAACAGGGCGGATTGTTACTAAAGAGGACGATCCGTTGATAATATATGATACCAATAAAATAGTAGGTAAGATTAGGGATAAAGAGTCCCTCGTTAAGTTTACAACGGTTGTACCTTCTATATATGATAAAGGTGAATTGTACGATATTCTTAATAATAAAGAGTACAATATAACGTATAAGGGTGCTGTTGAGCAGAGTCCGATGTTGTCTATCATACTTTTTAACTTTCTGCCGATTATAATTCTTGTTGTGCTCCTTTGGTTCATGTTCAGGCAGTTTCAGGGAGGCGGCAACAAGGCGTTCAGCTTTGGTAAATCCAAAGCCCGTAAGTTTGAGTCTAAAGATAAGATCACTTTTGATAATGTTGCCGGTGTTGACGAGGCTAAAGAGGAACTTAAAGAGGTTGTTGATTTCTTAAAAGATCCGGCAAAATTTACAAGGATCGGAGCAAAAATTCCTAAGGGCGTTCTTCTCGTAGGTCCTCCGGGAACAGGTAAAACTCTTTTGTCAAGAGCAGTTGCCGGCGAAGCCGGAGTTAATTTCTTTTATATGAGCGGTTCCGACTTTGTTGAGATGTTTGTCGGTGTGGGGGCGTCGAGAGTTCGTGATTTGTTCGATCAGGGGCGTAAAAATGCGCCGTGTATACTGTTTATAGATGAGCTTGATGCTGTCGGCAGAACGAGAGGCGCCGGATACGGCGGCGGTCACGATGAGAGGGAACAGACACTTAATCAGCTCCTTGTTGAGATGGATGGGTTTGATCCTGCCGGCGGTGTAATACTTATTGCAGCTACAAATAGACCCGACGTTCTTGATCCGGCACTTTTGAGACCGGGTAGGTTTGACAGACAGGTTGTTGTTGATAATCCCGACATTAAAGGGAGAGCGGAGATACTAAAAATTCATGCCAAAAAGGTTGCAACTTCAAAAAATATAGATCTGGAAAAGATAGCTAAGGCGACTCCGGGATTCTCCGGTGCCGATCTTGCCAATATGGTGAACGAAGCGGCTTTGCTTGCTGCGAGGGCAAACAAATCGAGAGTCGGTATGGAGGACTTTGAAGAGGCGAGAGATAAAGTGATGATGGGGGTTGCCCGCAAATCTAAGGTTATCCTTCCTGAGGTTAAAAAGATAACTTCATATCACGAGGCGGGACATGCCATTCTTACAATCCTCCTTGAGAATACTAATCAGCTGCATAAAGTCTCTGTTATCCCGAGAGGGATGGCGCTGGGAGTTACTTTCTCGTTGAGCGATGAAGATA
>JBFZEO010000055.1:0-4510 GCA_041306845.1 Spirochaetota bacterium | reverse complement strand
GCCGGCAAGCGCAAAAACTTTTGTACCTTTAGACTTTTCGCTGCCCCATTTGTTGTAGGCTGCGGCACCATTGGCAACTATCCAGCTTACGCTCGCAAGTGTCTCTACGTTGTTGATGTTTGTAGGTTTTGCCCAGAGTCCGCTTACTGCCGGGAATGGAGGTCTCAGTCTCGGCATCCCGCGCCTTCCCTCGATAGAACCCATGAGCGCAGTTTCCTCACCGCACACAAAAGCGCCGGCTCCCTCTTTTATGTGGAGGTCAAAGTTAAATTTCGTTCCAAGTATATTTCTTCCGAGGAGACCCTTCTCTTTCGCCTGCTCGATTGCTATTTTCAGTCTTTTTATTGCCAATGGATATTCCGCCCGGCAATATATATACCCTTCGTCGGCACCGATCGCATAACCGCAGATCATCATTCCCTCTATAACAGAGTGCGGATCGCACTCAAGTACCGATCTGTCCATGAAAGCACCCGGATCACCCTCATCGGCGTTACAGATAACATATTTTTTATCGTTAACTGATGTTTTTGCAAACTTCCATTTCATACCTGTAGGGAATCCGGCACCGCCTCGTCCTCTCAATCCGGAGTCAGTCACAAGAGTTATAAGATCGTCCTGAGTCATAGCTACAGCTTTCTTTAACCCCTCATAACCGCCGGCAGCAAGATATTCATCGATAACTTCGGGATTGATCTTACCGGTATTTCTCAAAACAACTCTCGTCTGCAGATCAAAAACAAATTCTCCGGTTGTAGAGTCGATGAGATTTGATGTGAGAACCGATTTCTCTACTATGTGAGAAACAAAGATTTTCTCAGCCGTTTTATCGTCAACATTACCATATAGATATTTCGTGCCGTTATCGGTTACCTCAACTATCGGTTCAAGGTAACATTTACCGATACATCCGGTTTCATCTATTTTAATTTTCATATCTTTTTCGTTGCCGGCAAGCTCTTTAAACTTAAGAAGAGTCTTTTGTGCTCCGGCAGCATTACCGCATGTCGCAGTCCCAACTTTAAATTTTATCATGGATTAACCTCTCTCTTTTGCTATATAACTGTCGATTATTTTTGAAAGTTTGTCGTTGTTGAGTTTAGCATACGTCTCGTCGTTAATCATAATTACCGGAGCAAGAGAGCAGCACCCGAGACAGGCAACCGAGATCACGGTAAAAAGCAGATCGGGAGTCGTTTCACCGATCTTGATACCGAGTTTTGTCTCAAGCATAGAGTCAAGGATATTCGCTCCGCCTACATGGCAGGCAGTTCCGTGACAGACTCTGATAACATATTTCCCCATAGGAGTAAACCTGAACTGTTTGTAGAATGTGGCAACTCCATAGATCTCAGCAGCACTTATCTTCAACTGATGAGCTATCTCTTTCATGGCATCTTCGGGCAGATATCCCAAAAGTTCCTGTGTCTTTTGCAGAATAGGAATAAGAGCCCCTTTAGTATCTTTGTAATCATTTATGATTGCATTTAGTTTTTGCAGATTCATTTCCATAGTTAATGTCCAGATTGTTTGTAATTTTTTAGAACATTATCACACTTTAACCAGTTTATCAAGATATAAGCAGAATTACTTAAATTTTGCCGTTTTTTTGTGAATTGAAGATTTTTTTATGTAAATTAGTTCACATTAACATTCCAAGAAATCAAAAAAGAATCACTTTAAACCGCTTTTAAATGAGATAAAGATAAATTTCAATTACATATTTTTCTTTTTTTTTGACTTTTTTACAATATTGAGCTATACAGGATTATTAAAGAACACATATAAAAGAGTAAATTTTGAAATTAAGTGTTCTAAATATTCAGGAGTTTTTATTATGGATAAATGTCCTTGCGGTTCCGGATTGGAATACGCTGAATGCTGCGGACCAATCATTGCGGGAACAAAACAGGCAGAGACAGCTTTGCAGACACTCAGAGCAAGATATACGGCTCACGTTAAAATAGAGATCCCATATATAATCGATACTATCCACCCGGATAAAAAGGGTGAGTACGATGAGAAAGTTATAAAGGAATGGGCAACAGGTGCTGTTTGGGAAAAACTTGAAGTCTCTTCTACAACCAAAGGCGGTAAAGAGGACTCCGAGGGTAAGATTGAATTTACAGCTTACTATAAGGAAAAAAATAAAAAACAAGTTCACTCGGAGATAGCCCTATTCAAAAAAAGCGAAGGGAAATGGTACTTTTATGACGCCGAAGTTCCATCTGTAAAACAAGTTATAAACGAATCTCCCAAAATCGGCAGAAACGATCCGTGTTCATGCGGCAGCGGAAAAAAATATAAAAAATGCTGCGGAGCATAAAAAGCTCACTTTTTGTTAATTAAATATGCTTTTTTAAAGATTTTTTTAGTAAACGATATAATTATGCGGAGTTAGATGTTATAATAATATTATGGACAGGGAAAATAAACTGCTTATAACAACCAAAGGGCAGGACATTTACTTTAAGGCATTGGGGCATGTTACTGCCAACCTCTGCTTCCCTTTGAGAGACATGATAATAAAAAGAATATCCTCCTTTGATACGCCGTTCAACATATATTTTGATCTCTCTGAGACAAAATATATGGACTCTACTTTCCTCGGTATACTTGTATCTCTGGAGAAAAAAATATTCTCAATCTTCACAAAACACCTATTTATTCTCAATCCCAATGAGATATCGATGAAACTTCTAAAAAATATGGGACTCGACAGATTTCTTAAAATATCTATCTCGGAAGCCGACTCATCACTGACTTATGATGTATTTGATGAGGAAACAATGACTGATGAGATAGAAAAATGCAGAATCGTCCTTGCTTCTCATAAAGAACTAAGCTCCATATCTGAAGAAAACCGCAAAAAGTTCGAATCTCTACAGCAAATTCTTGAAGAACAGCTAAAAAACTAACAGACTCACAAATAGAGCTTTGTAAATATTTTTTAAAATGGTTTGAGATTTTATCAATAAACAGTATCCTTTTTTGTATGGTCACTTCCGTGAATACCAGATGGGACAAATATAAATGTCTCTAAACTACTTTTTTTAGATGGAGAAAATTATATGAAAAAAAGAATCGGCTCTTTAGTTATTTTTTTATTAACTACAGGACTTATTTTTGCTCAAACGACAATCGATGATCTGCAGAAAAAACTAAATTCTATAGCAGAGAATGAGACTAAAGCCGTTGTATTTATAAGCACGGAAAAAACTATCAAACAAAGAAATCAGAATCCTTTTTTCGATCCATTTTCATTCTTTTTTGATGAGAGAAATCAAAACAACAATCGGGAACCGCAGGAGAGGGAATTTAAACAATCCGGATTAGGTTCAGGATTCGTCTATGAAAAGAAAGGTGATGATTATTTCATCATAACAAATAATCACGTCATAGACGGAGCGGATAAGATAAAGATAACTATAGACAACTCGAAATTTTATGACGCGACTGTTGTCGGTGCTGATCCCTACGTAGACGTAGCCATTATCAAGGTGAATACAAAGGATCAGTTAAAGATAATAAAAGCCGGAACCTCGTCAGTATTAAAGGCCGGCGATTTCGTTGTTGCCATAGGGAATCCGTTCGGATTGAGCCACTCAATCACATTCGGCATAATAAGCGCACTCGGCAGAAGCGACATAGACAACAACAAATCCGGCTTCACAAACTTTATACAGACTGACGCAGCTATCAATCCCGGCAATTCCGGCGGACCTCTCATCAACATGGACGGCGAGGTTATCGGAATAAACACGATGATATATTCCCAGAGCGGCGGCAATATCGGTATCGGCTTTGCAATACCGATTGATATCGCAAAGAACGTTGCAAAACAGCTGATAAACAAGGGTAAGATTGAGCATGGTTGGATAGGAATTTCATTCCAGGAACTCGACAGCGACAAGCTGGAAAAACTCGGAGTGAAAGGCGTTGACTTTGGAATGTTAGTCGCTCAGGTAATCAAAAACGGGCCGGCAGACAAAGCCGGACTAAAAACCGGTGACGTTCTCACAAAAATCAACAACACTCAGCTCAAACGTTCAAGCGATCTGACCGTAACAATCGGTAACTCTTCACCCGGCGACAGCATCTCCGTGACTTTTGTGAGGAATGGTAGTACCTTGATGAAATACATAACCATCGGGTCAAGAAATAGTGCCGATGCAGAAAACAAACTCCAGAAGGACAATCAGGATGGTGCAGCAGCGGACTCTTTCGGATTTACTCTTAAAGATACAAAAAACGGAGTTATGATAGATAATATTGATCCGCAGAGCAGAGCCAGCCAGGCTGGTTTCAGGAAAGGGGACGTAATTTTCAAAATAAATAATACAGAAGTAAAATCCACAAAAGATTTTAACAACGCAACAAAAAATCTTGAATCGCCTTCGTATTTCTTTGTCGATAGGGATGGAGAAACAATAATTATTATAATGTAGAGCTTTCCCGATATTACAAATAGACCAGCTTAAAAAAGCTGGTCTATTTTTTTTGCCTATGG
>JBFZEO010000054.1:0-7863 GCA_041306845.1 Spirochaetota bacterium | reverse complement strand
GTAATACAATGAGGAATATTTCAGGAATAACAAACCTTTTAAAAATATCCCATCAATATAAAGAAGCACATTGAAAACTGAAAACAATAAGAAAACTACTCCACACATCAGATTAAACTTCTTAAAAATCAATTAAACACTCCGTAATATCGGTTATGATAAAAAATAAATCAGCATCGATATCGTTATAGGAACAATCATATAGAAAGAATAACACCAAATTTTTCCCTTTCTAATTGTATTCAGTAGCAATTTTAATGCAAGGCACCCCATTATGAATGATGCAACAAAACCTATCACATAAAGAAATATATCTGAACTACTAAATTCAAGCTTTCCTCTTATAAGATCAACTGTTTCAAGTAAAAAAGCTGCTGTTATAAGAGGTATACTAAGTAAGAATGAGAAACGCCCGGCATCCTCTTTATCGATTCCGGCAATTAATGACCCGCTTATCGTTGAGCCCGATCTTGAAATTCCCGGGAAAACAGCAGTCATCTGAAAAAGCCCGATGATTAAGGATTTTTTCCAGTCCATCCGGCTTATTGGTTTGGTTGATTTTAACTTTTTATTCAATGCGGATAGTGCAAGATAAATCATAGTAACTGTAAAAAAACCGGCTAATATAAGAAAGGTTTCTCTATTTTCAATTATAAGCCTGGATTCTATAAAATCTTTGAGGAAAAAACCGGCTATTCCGGCTGGAATGGTTGCTATTATTAAGAATAAAAGTATTCTTAGCGATAATTTATTGTCCATTGTTGTCCTGAACATAGCAGATTCAAAACTTTTTTTAGAAAATAAACCTCTTATCAATTCAGATATCTCTTTATTAAAGACAACTATCACAGAAAAAACTGTTCCCAGATGTATCGTGAGATCAAAACTTAATCCAAAATCTACTCCTAGAAGTTTCTTTAACAGCAATATGTGTCCGGAAGATGATATCGGTAGAAATTCTGATATCCCCTGAAAAATTGAAATAAAAACAATTTTTAAAAATTCCATTCCCCCCCCTAAAAAAACATAACACGAAATGTGGAATAATAATAACATATTTAAAATTTCAGGCAATACAATTATAAAAAAAGACTGCCTGAGAAGGCAGTCTTCAATAGATATATAAATATAAGACTATTTAGTAGCTGGAGTAGTAGTAGCCGGAGCTGTCTCGTCTTTGTATCCATCCATTTTTTGTCTTTCAAGATATCTTAAGATCTGAGTCTGTCCGATTTTTGAGAATTCTCTCTTCTTAGCTGCTTCTCTCTTAGCTGACAATATCCCCCATGCTTCTTCGTTATCGATAGGCATGTTATCTCTGTCAAGAACCGCTTTATCATAAGTTATGATAACGTCTTTTATGTAAGTTACAAAGTCTCCACCGAACTGATCGCCCTGTCTGTAAACTCTAAAACCATATATCTTCTTAAAAGGTTCTGATTTAGGGTAAAGAGGTACTATATAAAGATCTCTGTTAGCTGCATTGCTTATATAATTAGGATTAGTCCAAGTAAGCTTTCTCCATCCGTCAAAGTCAAGATACTGCGGCATCTGGTATTCAGTTACAACATCATTTTCATCTTTCAAAAGAACTGCAATTGAGTTTTTGAACTGACAGCCATAAACTCTCAAGTTGATAGATTTTAAGATACCAACATTTCTTACAACACCATAACCGTTAAGAAATTTGTTACCTTTACCTTTTTCCTTTGCTTTGTCAGCATCTGCCAATAAAGTACCTTTATAATCAGCAGTAATATCTTCATAAGCAGGTATTTCAAAAGGCGGCTTGATGAGAGCCCAGTTGTTGAACGCAGTTTCAGGGAAATGGATTCTAACACCCATTACAGTAAAACCTGTAGTATCATTTTTTTCAAAATCCTTATCAGCAGCAGCCCCAGCGGTAACTGTAGCATCTTCTGCCAATTCGTTTCTTAACACGCCTACATATTTAGTATGCCATTCTTTTGTGTAAGAAAAACCCTTATTCTCAACTGTTGAAGCTGATGAATTAAGCTGAACAACCCAGTTGTCTATAGCCAGTGAAGTTGCCATTTTCTTGATATCTGCTTGCGAAAAGTTAGAACCAGCAATTGCAGAGTAGTCAACGAGAGTCGGTATATGCTGTTTTTTGTCATGAGTTGATACAGAAGCAAAATCATTGCCTTTCTTATCGTCCCCAGTAGAACCGTCTCCATTAGCCTTTAACAAGTCAAAATCAATAAGTACCTTCGTTTCTGCAAACGATGCAAAACTCAAACTCAACATGAGCAATGCGGTACCAAGGATAATCCTATTTCTCATTTTTCCCTTCTCCTTTATAATATCTGTTTGTTTATATTATTTTATGTAATTATATTACATAAATAATTCCATTGTCAACAAATTAAATTATTTTTTGCTATTTAATTTTCGTATTGAGCCGCCATAAAAATTAAATTATTTTTTAAAATATTTATAATCAACCTCAAAACCCTTCTGGGGCACAACCAGATCCCCTATATAATCACTCTTTTCACCATCAAAATAAAATTTAAAATATCTTAAAGATGAATAATGCAATCTAACTGTGTTTACTATGGAGAAGATGGCAAGTTTATAATAATTATTACCACTTACAGAATCTTTATTGAGATTTATCTCAACTGTATTACCATCAATCCTGACATTAAGAACTTTAGAATCACTATTAAATATACTCTTTAACTCCGGATTTACTGGCCCAGCTAAAAGCTCTTCAACGATATTATATACATCTTTTTCTATATCATATCCGCATACAACTTTTCTGTGTTCATATTTTAAATAATTAAAATTTTTATCAGCAAAAAACAATTTTACCGTAAATTTTTGTGAACATCCTGTTATAACAAACAAAAAAATAACAAATAGTGCAGATCTAATTATTGAAACTAAAATCCTTCTCGTAACCATTAATAAATTCCTTTATACCATTTACTATACCGTCAACAATTTTATTTAAATAAGACTGATTTGTCAATCTATTTGCTTCATATTTATTGGAAACAAAACCTATCTCAATTAAGACTGCCGGCATAAATGACTCTTTGACAACAAAATAAACATTCTCTTTTATTCCTCTGTTAAGCGATACATTACCTATTGTCTTCTCAAGATTCTCCTGTATTATCCGCGCAAGTTCCTGCGATTCATAGTAAATTTCATCATTCACCATAGAGTTCAATATATTTTTCACATCTCTATCATTACCGGCACTCGCCTTATCGACAATATCCCGCCGCAATTTATCAACTATGTACCACGTCTCAAATCCGTAAGCGGACTGATTCCTGTTTGCATTTGCATGAATACTTATAAATAAACTTTCACCATATTTTTTTAACGCATTATTTGCTATAAGAGCCCTTTTTTCGAGTGGAATAAATATATCCTTACTGCGGGTCATGATGATTTTCTTATCTTTATAGATATTTTTCAACCTATCATTAACCATAAGTCCGGTCTTCAACACAACATCCTTCTCATTTACACCAAAACCGTAGGCACCAGGATCCTCGCCCCCGTGCCCCGGATCAATAATTATCGAGTTTATCCTTATCTTATCCGGTTTAGCGGAATAGACATAACTCCCGGCACCATTATCATCATCCGGTTCAGTTATATTATCTTCCTTATCTATAACCCCATTCTGCACAACATAACTCGTCTCGGCATCACTAAACAGTTTTAAAATCGTATTATATGCATCAGAGGGGATCATCATCCGAAAATCTTTAAAAATAATAGGATCTTTTAAAGGATAAATCCGCCCGTTGACTGAGTAAAGTGTGGACATTTCATTAAAAACCACGCTGTACTTATCTGTTTTAAGGAGAATGTTACCCGATAGCCTATCAGATGTAATTACTCCATTAAAATAATCACGCAACCCCGACAGCGGAATATACTCATCAGCGCACATAAAATTAAATTGAGAAAAAAATACAAATAATAAAATTAACCTATACTTTTTGAGCGTAAATCTCAAAAGTATCTCCAAGTTTTAATATTTTTATAAAAAAGGAAACGATTTTATAAACAAATTTTATATTCAACAGAAATTTTGATTTAATGATCCTGCCGGGATGAATTCCGGTAACCCTTATCCTGATATTGTCAAAACCGCGTCTTTTTAACAGTTTAGTAAACATCTTAGGATTAAAAATATAATAGTGATCCTTGGGATGTTTACTTGAATATTCATCGAATTTATACTTTATTGAAAAACCTGTACCGTTGGGAGTTGACAGCGACAACACTCCGCCCGGATTAAGATGACAGTGAAATAAAAATAAAAGTTTCTCAAAATCTTTGATATGTTCGATTACATAGTAAGACACAATTACATCAAAATGAGATTCATCATCCTCAAAATATTTCTGATCGGCACATACCGATTTTAATCCGAGTTTGTTCCTTATATACTCACATGCATAATCGGAAACATCACATGAGAGAGTATCAAACCCATTCTCAGAAGCATACTCAGAGAAAAAACCGAGCCCGCTCCCGTAATCGAGGAGAGTCCCGCTCTTCTTATATTTTTTTATCATGTTCAGTCTGTTTTTGGCGAACGATCTTATATTTTCCCGATCTTCCTCATAGGTTTTACCGTACTGATTCTTATACTCCGACAAAAAATAATTATTATCGTAGTCCATCTTATCGGCTGATACATATTCCAGAAAGTAGAGCGAACACTCCGGACACCGGTGCATATTGTACAAACTGTTCCTATCAACAAGTTTTGATTTGAGCGACGAACAAAAAGGACATATAGCAACTGCCGGCTGTGATTCTTTTATGGAGTGAATGAGATCTCCGTATTTACCGCCAAACGGCAATTCAAAAAAATATTTTAATTTATCATAATAGTCTGATGCCATTATTTCCGATAAAAAGTTACCCAATTGACCCATTTCATCCTGTTTAATCAGATACGGATATCCCATACCGGCAGCAAGTCTGTCGTGATAATCGGACGGATTAACGATAATCACAGGCACAGCACAGTACAACGACTCCATGAGAGTCATACCGAACGATGTAAAAACCAGATCTGCCCAGTTTATGAGATCCTTGAGAGTTTCCGGCGACTTCACAAACTCCACTCCGGCATACTCTTTGTGAGAATGGTTATTAAACGGTCCGATAACAACTTTTACCTCAAACCCTTTACCGGTTATCGACTCAAGCACCCTTTCCGTCAAGTTTTTCTCATCCGCACCGCCGAAAGTGATTAAGATTCTTTTTATTTTAGGGACAGGTTCCTTTTTTACAAGACCACTCTTGTCAAACATGAGATATTCAAGCCCATCATAATTAAACAGAAATTCCTCTTTATCGATAGACGGAAGAGTCCTGACATTCACAAAAGCAGACTGCCCACCCTCGCCCATGTCATCTATGCTGTAAACCGGACCATATCCGGAGTAAATTTCCATTTCACTTACAGTTGTATCTCTCAGATCGGTGATAACCCTGCCGAACTCACCGTTATCGGCAACGTACTGATCCAGCGATTCAAAATCTATGTACTCGAAACCATACTCATTCACCATAGAAACGCTCTCGCTGTTTCCCGATAGGAATGAGAATTTTATCTTAAAACTATCTCTAAGATCACCGGCCAGCCTCAGCATTCTCTTAAGATGACCGACTCCATGACCGGCTCCTGCAACGGTAATTATCAGCATATCACGATACTGCCCGTCTTTGATATCATCCCA
This sequence comes from Spirochaetota bacterium, assembly GCA_041306845.1. GTDB lineage: Bacteria > Spirochaetota > GWE2-31-10 > GWE2-31-10 > GWE2-31-10 > JBFZEO01. The sequence continues at coordinate 2,113 of JBFZEO010000054.1, read as the reverse complement.
GACAACAGCTAACGAGGATAGACTCGCCGAGTGTTTTAATTCTTTGAGTTTTTTAAAATAGTAATTTGCCCGCTCATAATCCTCGCGCGTATCAACTGTCACGCGGATATCCCCCCTGCCGACCACTGGATCATGATATTTCTCGGCAATAACTTTAAACTCCGATGTGTTCTTGTGAATGTACGGAGTAACGTGCTCAAGGTTGTAGGGAAGTCTTGTTGAAACGAGTGCCTTACGCAAGGCCTGCGAGCTAACCACCTCGACCCCGCTTCCATATGGAACCGGAGCTATATAAGCAAGATCACAATTATTTTTATTAAAAATGTTAAGAGTCTCGATAGCTATCTCAGGTGATGTAAACGGATTGTCGCCTGTCACCCGGATCACAGTATCTACATTAAAATGACCGGCAGCATCAACAAACCTCTTTAAAACATTCTGGGAGTCTCCCGAAAAAATTTCCCATCCCATAGAGTGAGCGATCTCTGTAAGATACTTTTCACTCTCATGTGAAGTCAAAAGCACTCTCACATCGGCAGGAACCACATTAACACGCTCCATAACCTGCATTATTAACGGTTTGCCGCCCAGATCAAGCAGCGCCTTACCGGGCATCCTGCTCGAATTCAACCTTACCTGCAAGAAAACACCGACTCTATTCATCTTTATCATTACTTAGCCCCTCAAAACCTTTTAGAAATTGAAAATATAATAATCATCACAACCGCTGCACTGCTCTTCATAAACTCCCGAAGAATTTTTTTCATAATCAGCGCCCTGTTTTTTCCATATGTCATCAAACTGTTCTATGTCAAGATTTCCCCTCGTTTTAGAACGGCAATATTGACAGAAAGGGACACTCCCATTAGCATCAACAAAAAAATCCCGGCGGAGATGATGACACCCGAACCGCTCAAACGGAGAGAGATCAACAACTTTCCTGTCTTTAAGTGTTCCGCAGAATGTTGAAAACTTTCTTATGATTATTGTTTCGGTTTCCTTATTGCGTATATAGCTCTCGATCTCCTCTTCGTTTATATCCATCCTTACTATCTGTCTGTAGGTCTTAAAACCGGCATCTTTAAGGTTGGCGTACGTTGCGGAGAGTTTATCAAAACCCCCGGCAGGATGCACATTCTTATAAACCTCTTTTGAGAATGCGTCGAACTTCAGAACAAATGTTATCTTTTCTTTATAATCAGAGAGTGCTCCGGCAACCTGACCGGCATCAAAAATTCCGTCACTTTCGATGATTACATCTATATTTTTTTGGACGGCATATATAATTTTTTCAACTATGCCGCTGTCGAGGAATGGTTCACCGGAACCGCCGATAATCACTTTTATTTTATTATTGAGACGGGACAGATCATCGATAATCCTGCAGAATTTACCATTCTCCATAGACACTTGGGCTCCGTCATATGCCGGATAACAGATCGACTTTGTCCTGTTAACGGGACAAACCTCAATTATAGCGGTGTAAGGAACTGTAAAAAGCAGATTGCGGTTGTTGAACAGGTAGTTGTTTATCTTATCATAGCCGGCATCTTTCCCGAGAATGTCAAATATCTTTTTTATGAATATCCGGTCTCCGTTATCCTTATCTCCGATGGAACCTCTATAGATCCTCATATCATCTTCAGCGATAAAAGTCTCGATGTCAAACGAATTAATCTCTTTTGATATAGCCGCAAACAGATAATCGGGTGTTATATCGGTCATCCCCTTTGAGATAGAAACGATCTCATTTAAGGCGCTCTTACGAATGATAGACGGCACAAGGCCATCGATGTAACCGAGCGGATAAGTAAAATCGGCGATATATTTTTCATGCCTTTCAAACATCTTTTCGATAAAACCTGTGTCATAGAACGGAGAGAATCCATTTACACTTACCGCATTCTCACAATTTTTTATCTCATCATAAACAGCCTGTATGATAAATTCCGGAGATATATCATTCACTACAACACTTTTAATCCCATCTGGGATTTTATCAAACTCCTCTTTATGAAGGAGTACAACCCGGGCATAATCGGATAAAACTCCTCTATCTGCAATTAAATCAACGGCCCTTGTGCCGCCAAAAGCAGGATAATCGGCATCAACA
>JBFZEO010000053.1:0-10998 GCA_041306845.1 Spirochaetota bacterium | reverse complement strand
AAATAGAACAGGTAATTCAGCAGCAGGTTCAAAAAAGTGAAGAAGTAATTTCTAAATCAAAATTTCATGAAAGAGATTTACATCCTTTGCTTGTTAAATATGTTGATAGTAATCCACACTTCACTTGTAATACAAAGACTATTTATCATGAAAATTCTACAAAAAAAATTAAAGGTATGAATGAATGGCTTCATCCTGATTTAGTTGGTGTTTATTTTCCATTCAGTGATTATTCATTGGAAACAAGAGAATTGCAAGGATATTTAAATGTAAATTCAATAAAATTATTTGCATTTGAAATAAAAATACAATTGAGTTTTAGTAATTTAAGACAAAGTTTTTTTCAAGCAGTATCAAATTCAAGTTGGGCAAATGAAGGATATTTAGTTTGCTATAAAATTGATGAGGACCCCGATTTTCGAAATGAGATCCAAAGATTATCTAACGCGTTTGGAATAGGTATAATAAAATTAAATCCATTAGCTATAAATGAATCAGAAATATTGTTTCCTGCACAATTTAGAGATGTAATTGATTGGGATACAGTTAATAGACTGTCTGAAGATTCACCAGACTTTAAGAATTTTTTATCTGATTTAACAGAGGATATTAAACTTTCTAAGATCAAAAGCAACTATGATAAAGTATTTAATGATGATGAAATATTAAAATATATTAAGTAAAAAAAGATTGTCTAAAAACCGATTTAACTCGGTTCCTGCTATTGTTACGGTTTTTGTTTTCCCTCTATTGCTCGGTAAAATGTGTCAATTTACGCTTCACGAGTTATTCATGTTTTGGATTTATAGAATAGCTTATGTTTTTTAGTTGCATTATAAGTGTGTTTCAGATATCAAAGAAAGTTTTTTCACAACGTGTTTATAAGCATAGGGGGCAAAAATGAGCGGACGGATTAAGAGAGTTACCGGGCAGTTTAACAGAGTACAAAGGATAGAATCTTTCAATGTGATAGGCGATCCAGGTTGCGATGGGCTTGGTGCTACTGCTATGAGTATTTTTGCCGGTGCTCTCAACGGCTGCAGCGCTGATTTTGCCATAGTTGCCGGCGATATTGTGCATCGCGGGATTGAGAGTCTCTACAGTAGTGTAAAAAGGCTCGTCGATATTGTTGCTCCTCACGATGTGTATATGCTCTGCGGAAACCATGATACGGCGTATTACGATAAATATTTCGGACTAAAGAATTATATCATTTTTGATGACAGGACTTTGATAGTTGTTCTCGATGATGCTGCGAGGTCGTTAGGTGAGGCGGCTCTGGAGTTGCTGTCTGCGGCAGTCAGCGGATATGCGAGAGAAAATATCGTGATTATGATGCATATTCCTCCGCCCAATCACGTCAGTACTAACTCTATTAGCAGGGAGGACTGGGATAAACTGCTTATGATTATAGCTCCTGTTCGTGAAAAGGTAAAATATATCGTTTCTGGTCATCTCCATTCCTACTTTGAAGAGATGATGGATGGGACAAAGCTGATTGTTACAGGCGGCGGAGGTGCCGACATAGAGGAGATAACTGGATTGCCCGATAGAACAAAAGCTGTTCATCACTCGGTGCATTTTTATTATGAAGGTGATACCCTGAGGGATAAATTTATTCCCGTTGTAAGCGGAGGATATGACAGAGAACTAACTGATCCGGTGCTGAGAGAGTCGCTCGAAAAAGCGTTTGTTAATGAGGCCGCCGCCCATTTTAAATACAAACTGTATGCGTCAGATGCGGAACAGCGGGGATTATCCGGGATAGCGAAGATGTTCAGGGCGTTTTCTGATTCGGAGTTTTATCATGCGAGGAACCATTTTTTTGTTTTAGGTAGAATGGGATCAGTTTCGGATAACATGGAAGATTCCATTAGCTCCGAGCAATATGAGATCGAGAAAATGTATAGTGATTTTCTGGAGTACAGCCGGGCGAATAATCATGGATTGAGTGAGTATAGTTTTATGGACTCGTTTGAATCGGAAAAAGTTCATTATAAAGCGTTGCAAGAGGCTATTAAGAAATTTTCAGACGGAAAAGATATAGATGTGAATGATTATTTTACCTGTACATCTTGCGGATACACCTTTAGAGGGGTAAAAGACCCGATAAATTGCCCGGTGTGCGGAGCTCCGTCACGTAAAATTAAACCTGTTTTATAAATAAACCGGTGTAAAAATTATGTAAATCATAAAAACAATCCGAGTATTTTTCATATATTAAAAACGCATATTGTCATTTATTTTGATAAATCGGAGTTGTCATGGATTCACAGGTAAGAGAAGTTCATTCAAAAGTTGAGAAGGAGATGCCTTTTATCGAGGCTGTTATCGCTGAGATTAAAAAAAGGATCGTAGGTCAGGATGAGATGATTTCCGGGCTCCTCACAGGTCTTTTGACAAGGGGACACATTCTCATGGAAGGTGTGCCGGGGCTTGCCAAAACGCTTGCCATAGAAACCCTTGCCGACATAACCGAGCTTGACTATAAGAGAGTTCAGTTTACCCCAGATCTTCTCCCATCAGATATAATAGGTACATTGATGTACAATCAAAAACTGGGTGAGTTCCAGCCGAGGAAAGGACCAGTTTTTGCCAATCTCGTACTCGCAGATGAGATCAACCGTGCTCCGGCTAAGGTGCAGTCTGCTTTACTCGAAGCGATGCAGGAACGTCATGTTACCATAGGTGATTCAACATATCAGCTCCCCGATCCGTTTTTGGTTATGGCGACACAAAATCCTATTGAACAGGAGGGGACGTATACGCTCCCTGAGGCTCAGGTGGACAGGTTTATGTTAAAAATTGTTGTGACATATCCTAAAAAAGATGAAGAAAAACTTATCCTCGACCGCATGATAAATAACGAAGAGATTAAAGTTAACAAGATTATCAATAAGGAAAAGATTGTTGAACTGATAAATACAGTTAACGAAATTTATATAAGCGACAGAGTTAAAAACTATATAGTTGACATTATCGAGGCGTCAAGAAAACCTGCCGATTACAAACTCGATTTTGCGTCCTATATCAACTATCCGGCGTCACCTCGTGCCGGCATATTCCTGGCAAGAGCGGCAAAAGGTTTTGCTATGCTCAACGGTCGAGGTTATGTAACAGCTGATGATGTTAAGAATGTGAGTATGCCTGTTTTGAGACACAGACTCATTCTTTCTTATGAAGCCGAGGCTGAGGGGATAAGATCGGAAGATATTATTGCAAGAATATTTAACTCCGTAGTGGTGCCTTAAATGAAAAATACAACTAATTCCATCCCGAAAGAGCTTCTCAAAAAAGTTAAACGGATCGAATTAAAAACAAGAAAACTTGTCACTGAGTCTATATCGGGAGGTTATACCTCGGTATTTAAGGGACAGGGGATCGAATTTGAAGAGGTTCGTGAGTATTCCATAGGCGATGACTTCAGAAAGATAGACTGGAACGTAACTGCCAGACATGGTACGATGTATGTCAAACGTTACAAAGAAGAGCGTGAGTTAAATGTCATGATGCTTGTCGATATGTCCGGTTCTCTTGCTTACGGTTCCGCTGATTCTTCTAAAAGGGACAAACTCATCGAGACTCTGGCGCTAATTTCATTCACAGCTATCAAAAATCAGGATAAACTTGGTGCGGTTTACTTTACTGACCGTGTAGAAAAAGTAATCCATCCATCCAAAAAGAAAGATATAATCCTTAATATAATCAGAGAGGGACTCTACCTTAACACAGAGGGCAAAGGCACCGATATAAACAATGCCTTAGAATTTGCTCTAAAGACGATAAAAAGGCGCGGGATCGTGTTCATTCTTTCCGATTTTCTGGCTGATATAGATGAAAAAAAGATCTTTATCGCATCAAGAAAGAACGATCTCATTCCTATAATCTTTAAAGATCAGTATGAGTTTGCTCCGCTCGATGTCGGTCTGGTTGAGTGTGTCGATAACGAAACTGGACGAACGGTTCTTGTCGATACCTCCTCAGGTTCCTACAAAAGATATGTGAGGGAGAGAACTTTTAAATTTAATCAGATGAATGAAATTTTTGCAAAAAACAACGTCGTTCCGATTGTTATAGAAAACAATACTGATATAGAAAAAGAACTTATCGGTTATTTTGCGGCGCGGCACAGCAGAGCGAGGATATGAAAAGTATGAGATTTAGATTTTATACTGTAATTGTTTGTTTTCTTTTGTGTGTTGCCGGTCTTTTTGGTGAGAATGGCAAAACTAAAACTACGATAAAGATTGGCGAGCATAACAGTGTCCAGGTGGATATAACCGGAGTTGATAAAGACGCTTCTGTGGAATGGATAAAATCCTCAAATAGCAGTGTCGATGTTGTCGATAATTTTATTGATTTAAAAACAAAAACTTTATTGATAGATTTTACTTCATTTACAGAAGGGATCTGCAACGGTGTGGTTTTTGATGTTAAACTAAAAACTAAGTCGGGGAAAAACTCATTTAAAAGCGAACCGGTTAGTTTTAGCGTAACCGGTGTTCTGTCGCAGCAGGAGAAAGAAAAAATTCTTGCCGTAAAAGATCCTAAAGAGATCCAGCTCAAGAATGAGGCTGCTCAGGCGGATTTTAAATTTTACTTTCTAAAATATCGGATAATTCTCCTTATAATTTTGGCAGTTGCTTTTCTCATAACTCTTATCATCAAAATCATAACTGATAGATTGAAGCCAAAGGCACCGCCGGTTGATCCGGAATCTCTCATTCCGCCTTACGACAGGTTTATAAAGAAGATAGCAAAGATCAAACTTGAGAATGAGGAGCAGGGGGAGATCGAGTTGCGGCTTTCCGAGATGTCGGAATGTGTTAAGGATCTCATAAGGGATGAGTTCTCGTTCAATGCAGAGGCGGAAACTACACGTGAACTGGTGAAATCGTTGCGGAAGATCGACTTTGATGAAGAGATAATTCAGACCATAAATTCATTATTTCATAAGATGGATATGATAAAATTTGCCCGGGCAGCGGCGGATAAAGATGCTTACGATCGTGTTTATGACGAGATAAATCTGCTCGGTAAAAAGATTCATAACTATTATAATAAAAAATATGGAGTAACGGATGTTTAGTCTCGGCAATCCGGCGGCTTTACTGCTGCTCCTTTTACCATTGTTGATAATTGCTGTTTTGATACTTGCCCGATTCTTATTTAAAAAAGGGGTGAGGTTGAGTTCGCTGAATGGATATAATCCCGGATTATCTATGAGAGTTGTCGGATATTATATATCGCTTGCTGTGATAGTCGCCGGCCTCGGGATAATTGCATTTAGTGTTACTAATCCTATGAAAGGGATAGTTAATGAGAAAAGTTCAACTGAAGGGATAGATATCCTTATATCACTCGATATTTCCTACAGTATGCTTACCCCGGACTATGTGGGCAGCACAAGAATCGATATGGCAAAGAAAATTATCAAAGAGTTCATAAAGCAGCGGCAGGGGGACAGGATCGGTCTTGTAACATTTTCTGTTTACTCCTCGATAAAGTCTCCGGCGACGAGTCATTACGAACTGCTTTACAATATAATAGATAATATTGTTATAAATCCGAAGAAAAACGTATCTACATCTATCGGGCTGGGGCTTGCGAGTGCTGTTAACAGGCTTGTGAGTATTCAGGATAATGAAAGTAAATCAAAGGTTATAATTCTTGTAACAGACGGTATGAATAACTCCGGCAACATTTCGCCGGGTGCGGCGACGCAACTTGCCGTCGATTCATCTATCAAGGTTTACACCATCGGGATCGGTACGAGTGAAGAGGTTGACTTAAAACTTCTGCAGGATATATCCGATAAGACTGGGGGGAAATTTTACCATTCCCAAAACTCAGGCGATCTTAATGTCGCTTTTTCCGATATAGATAAGATAGAGAAACGTAAACTTGATGTTGTGAAATTCAGCAGTTTTCAGTACTACGGTTATTATATATCCGTTATCGGTATAATCGTATTTATGATCGGATTGATTTCCCATTTAACATTTTTTAGGAGAATCGGTTGATGTTTGAATATCCTCACCTCTTATTTTTACTCCTTATTGTTCCTTTCTTTGTAATAATTATGATTTTTAATATAGTTTTTTATAAAAAAAAGGTAAAAACGATAACTCAGTCTATAAGCAGTGATATAATCCCTTACTATACTGAGGGACAGAAGTGGGTCGCTCTTGTTTTTTATACGCTGGGTATAATCCTCGCTGTTCTCTCTCTTGCGCGTCCTAAGTGGGGTGTTGACAAAGTTGATGTTTCGCTTAAGGGGAGGGATGTTCTGATTCTGGTAGATGTTTCATTCTCAATGGCAACTCCGGATGTTTTCAGTTCAAGACTCGATCTGTGTAAAAAAGATATTGATGAGCTTTTAAAGAATGGTTCCGGGGACAGGTACGGTCTCATGGTGTTCAGCGGGGTCTCGGATCTCCTTGTGCCGGTGACTCTTGATTATGGAGCCGTCTCTTTTTTTAACGACTCTATCTATCCGGGAATGCTTGATAAGTCCGGAACCAATATATATGAGGCTCTCATCGATGCGTCTGAGAGCTTTCTCGATAAAGATTTTACAAACAAACTGATAGTTCTGTTTACTGATGGTGAGAATCTTAACGGGGACTATGATAAGATGATAAAGGTTTTGAAAGATAAGAATATTAAGGTTCTGACAATAGGTGTCGGATCTGAAAACGGAGAACCCATTCCCATAAAAGACAATACTGGCAAGATAATCGAGTATGTTAAAGATGAGAACGGAAATTATGTTATGAGTAAACTTGATGAAAGTAAGCTCAAGGAGATCGCAGCTAAGACCGGCGGCGGATATATGAAGGCAAACGGGTACTCGGGAGAATTGATCGATTTTATCTCCAAGTACGGCAATGTTGGGACTAAGAACAATCTTTCGAGTATCTCTTTCAGCAGGAAGAAGGATCGATTTTATATTTTCCTGATACCGGCTCTGATTTTGTTTACGTTGGCGTTTATCCTGGATCAGGGTAAGATTTTGTTGAGGAGGCGCAAGCTTTTTTCTCAGTTGAATGGGACTTTTGTTGCGTTATTTCTTATGCTCTTTGGAGTTATAAATATCCATTGCGGTGAGAATAAAATTCTAAATGATAAAAACGGTGCTTTCTGGGGAAATAATGATTTTAAGAAAGGTAAATATAAGGATGCGCTTAAAAACTATTCGAAGGCATCGGACGCATTCAAAGAGAACGAAAAAGGCAAACTGTTTTATAATATAGGTAACACATTCTACAAACAGGAAGATTACGACAACTCCTTAAATTACTACAAAGAATCTGAAAATTTTATAAAAGACAAAAGTATCAAAGCTAAACTCTATTATAATCGCGGGCTCATGCATTTTAAAAAAGAGCAGTACGAGGATGCCTGCAAGTATTTTAAGGAGTCGCTGAAACTTGACGGAACCAATGAAGATGCAAGGTATAATTATGCTGTCTGCGAACTGTTGAATTCTAAAAAAGATGATAAAAAAGATAAACAGGATAATAAGAGCAAGGCGGATAATCAGCTTTTGAAAGCTCTTATGGAGCAGGAGAAGCAGTTAAAGAATGAAGAGAGTAAAGAAAAAGGGAACGGCAATAGATATGAAGGGAAGTATTGGTAATGAAAAAGTTTTTATTGTTTAATTTATGTATTTTTTTTACTTTTTTTAGAGCTTTTTCTGAGCAGGATATAAAACTTACCGTCAGCAAGGACAGGCTCGAGGTTGATGAGGTTTTCAGGATAAATCTTGAAATCTACAATAATATGCAGGCTAAACTTGTCGCAGTTCCAGAGAATGAGAATATGCTGATCAGGGAGACCGGAACTTCCAGTAGTTTTACTATGATTAATGGGGAGCAGACGACTGTAGTTGTTTATTCATTCAATGCTAAATTTATAAAGTCCGGCATATATCAGGTTGGTCCTTTTAAAGTAAAATATAAAGATAAGATAATAGATACTAATGTAGCAAATGTTGAAATTGTTGCACCTGAGGAGAGGTTAGAGCCGGCTACCGGAAGCGAGGTTAGTTCTGATTCTGCCGAATCTGCTAAGCCGTTTATCCTTGATGTTGTTCTGTCGTCAAAGAGTGTGGTTGCTAATGAGTTTATAGATATCAAATTGATGTTTTATGCCCGGGATGAATTTAAGGTGATCGATTTAAATTCCATAAAACTACCGGACGAGGCTTGGGTTGAGACATTTAAACTACCCAAAGATAATGAGAGCCGAGTTGTAATTAATGGCGTAGTCTACAGGGCGTTTGAAGTTGACAAAAAAAGGATTTTTATATCGAAGCCCGGCACATACACTATTAAACCTGCAATACTGAACCTCTATAGTCTTGTAAGGAATGGATTTTTTGCCTATTATGATAAACAAATCACTGTCAAGTCGAATGCACCGGAGATAGTAGTGGGGCAAAATCCAGCTAACGTAACTGCTGTCGGTGATTTTAAGTTGTATTCAACTATTTCAGATGTTAAGGTTTCCGGGAAGGGAACTGTTTCTATCAATATAAAATTGACAGGAGAGGGTAACTTTCAGAATATTGAAAAGATAGGGGTAAATGCCGATCCGGAAGTTGAGATTTATCAATCAAAGAATGAAACTAAAACTGTAGCCGGCGGTGTCAAAGAAAAAAGCTGGGATATGGTCGTTATCCCAGAGAAAAACGGTAAATTTAATATAGCAGTTGATGATTTTAAATATTATAATATAAAAACAAAAAATGTTCAGGTTATACAAACAAAACCATTCACACTAAGTGTAAGTGGTCTGACAGGTGAATCAACTGAAAGAAAGGAAGTTGTTGCTGTTCATAAAAAGGCTGATGATCTGGAAAATGATGGATATAGGGATATACCGCAATTTGAAGGAGTTAAACCTATATCTAATGAGTTGTTATCTAATGTTGGCTCTGTTTACAGGAATTACAATGTTTTTATTATAGTGATTTATAGTTTAATTTTACTTGGAATTTTGTTACTGCTCGCTGTAAAATTTTCAGGAAAAATCAAGTTTGTTAAAAATACTGATATGAAACCGTCGGGCATTGCGGATAGAGTGCATAAAATAGTTAATAATGAAAAACTTCGCAGTGTAGAAAAAGCTGATAAATTAAGGGAGATTGTTGAGGACTTTTGTGCTGTGATGTGCGGGGTAGATAGAAAAGTATTGCGGACTGCAAATATTAAGAGTGTTGTTAAAGATTATTGCAGTGAGGCTATTATTAGAGATATAAGCTTCATTATTGATGAGATAGATTTGATCCGGTTCTGTAGTGAAGAATGTGATCCTGTTTTTATGAAAAAGATTGCACAGCGGATTATAGATCTGTTTAAGGAAAAACGATGAAATATTTAAGTGTTGTTGCTTTTTTGTTATTTTCGATAGTTACCGGATATTCAAAAGGGAATGCTGAGATTTTTAACAGAGCAAACATTCTTTATATGCAGCAGGATTTTAAGGGAGCTGCTGAGCTTTATAATGAGCTGCTGGATAAAGGTTATAATAATGCCAATATTAATTACAACCTTGCAAATGCGTATTGCAATATGGGAATGTTTGGAAGCTCCAGGCTTCACTATGAAAAAGCATTGAAATTTAAACCTTTTAATAAGAATATTCGCTATAGTTACAAATATCTCATGAGTGAAAAACTTAAGATGAATGATGAGGCGGAAGTTTGTATAATGAATAATTCTCTTGTTTATTCCTTACCGCATACAATTGTTTTTATTTTTGTTGTTGGGTCAATTATATTTTTGATTGTATTGAGTTTGTTGTATATTAAGAAAAACAGGAAGAAGATATTTATCATTTCGGGTTCATTGGTTCTGTTCTTTCACCTGGTATTTCTTGGTATCTACATTATGCAGGATGTGAATTATAGATCAGACTACGGTTATTGTGTTAAAGATACTAATCTTTATCTGACTCCGGACGAGAGTACCATTCTGACAAAAATTTATGACGGCTACAAACTAAAGATAACCAATGAAGTTAAAGCGTTTTATAATGTTGTTTTTACTGATGGCACGACCGGATGGGTCAATAAGAAAGATGTTAAAACAGATAATTATAAGTAATCTAAATGTTAAAAAAGTATTTATCTTTTTTAATTTTTATGGTATAAGTAACAATAATTTTTTTTGAGGTGAGTGATGTCAGAAGAAGCTAAGGCAAAAAACAAGAAGATAAACAAAATGACAAAAGATGAACTCGAAGCAGCTATTAAAAAGACAAACGAGATACAGGGCGGATTAACATCTAAATATGGTAAAGAACTCTTATCAAGAAAAGAAGTTTTGAGTGCAAAGAAATAGTCTTCTTGTAATATTTTGATAGATCGGTTTAAGTATTCGGTCTTATTAAAAAAGGTTATCCGTATGGATAACCTTTTTTTTATCGGAAAAACTTCTCAGGAAACTCTATTTGTTTTTAAATATTATTTTGATAGGGATTCCTTCGTAGTCGAATTCCTTTCTTAAAGAGTTTGTTATGTACTGTTTATAGTTGTCTGTCATCAGGTCAAGATTGTTTATGAAGAATATGAATTCCGCCGGTGCTATGCTTGCGTGAACCCCGTAGTATATCTTTAAAGTTCCGCTTTTTGATGACGGAGAATATTTTCTAACTACATTTTGAATGAAGTTGTTAAGTTGGGATGTTGAAATCTTCTTTGATAAAAAAGAGTGAACTTTAATTATTTTATTGAGTAATGTTTTTGTTCCCCTTCCTGAGATTGTCGAGATCGGTATCACCGGAGCGTAATTTATCTGCGGAAATTTAAAGAGCAATTTCTCTTTCTTCTGTTCAAATATCTTTGTGTCATCATTAAAAAGATCTGACTTACTTAAAAGGACGATCAAACCTTTGCCGTTTTTTACTATCTGATCTGTTATTTTTTTATCCTGGTCGGTCACGTTGTCTTGAGAATCGATTACAAGCAGGGTTATGTCTGCCTCTTCTATC
>JBFZEO010000051.1:0-19508 GCA_041306845.1 Spirochaetota bacterium | reverse complement strand
ATTCTATATCTTATCTTGCGGGAATAGAGATCTTTGCCTTTATCATCCCAGGTTGTTTCACAAAATATCTGAGACGCAGACAAAACAAAAATAATCAAAAAAATATTTTTCATATCACGCTCTTTTGTTTAATATAAATTATATATATATCTTTTATATAAAAAAAACAAGGTGTACTTTTGAACTGTTTTTACAACCTTCCAAAAGTACACCTACACATCAGCCAAACAATCAAAAATAAACCTATCTTTTCTTATGTCTATTCTTTCTGAGTTTTTTCTTTCTCTTGTGTTTGGCAATCTTTGCCCTTTTTTTCTTTTTTACTGACGGCATCTTTTACCTCTTTATTAAATTTATTATTCATATTTGTATGGAAATCCTTACAATCTACTTTAGGGCACTTCATTAAAAATCCAAAACTGTTTTTTAGAAGTACCATTTAAACATAGACATTTGGAATGCCACAAACTTTCCCTAAAATAAACTCACAACCTGTTTATAACAAGTTTGTCATCGCTATTTACAACAACGGCATCTTCCATTCCGTTTAGAACGATCTCACGGGACTGATAATTAAAAACAACGAGATTTTTACAGCCCTTAGTTCTGCACAAACCCTGTATGTAACAATTATCACCCTTCTCGGAACCGAGCCCCAGATAATCCCGATATTCTTTTAACCATCTGACACCGGACTCTATAAAAACAGTAAGCGTACCGTCTATATAATCAAAAAAATTAAACTTTGCAATACTTGCATTGTATTTATTATATATACTGATGATATCGTCCCAGCTTATAAGATTATTATTAAACATCCTAAAAAACTCATTCAGTTCGCTGTTAGCAACCACCGAGTTATCTATAATGTACTTTATCAGCTTATTCACGCCGGCTGAAACACTATACAACAATTTCCCCTGTTTGCCAAATATTTTCCACTTTTTTATATCACTATTTTGCTCATACACCCTATTTATGCTGTAAAACCTTATCCCCTTCAGATTCATCATCTCCCGACCCGCATCAACAACTATCTCACCGGACGTATTTTCTATGAGTACAGACGGGATTACTATATTACCGTCCTCTATTGCTTTTTGAATGGAAAAAAACGTCTCAGACAGCCGTTTCCTGTCGGCAAAAACAAAGTCACACTGCAGAAACACAGCATCGGCATCACCAAATATCTTCCTCAACACAAGTGCACTATAAAACAATGAGAACGAGAAATTTATAAAAACCGGTTCAACAATTATATTTTCATCTATTATTCCGTCACACGATAACTTGACAAGATCGACAAAACTCTCAGCTGTAACAACAAAAATTTTATCCCGTGAGAAATACGTATTCAGCGTTGAGTACATCATCGACAACTGGTTCTTATTAACAGTTACCGGTAAAAACGCCCCGGGTAAATCAGTTTCGGTCAAATATTCAAGATTGGATGTTTTATTATTAACAATTATAACAGCTTTCAAACAAACACTCCATTCACAGCAAAAGCGCCTGAGAAATATACTCGATCACCTGATCCTGACTATCTATGTTAAACCACTTCACATCATCGATTGCGTTAAACCATGTAAACTGTCTTTTTGCATAACGCCTCGAACTGGTCTTTATTACCCTCACTGCCTCATCAAAACCTATCTCGCCATCGAGATACGCAATAAACTCCTTGTACCCGATAGCATTCAGTCCCGGATCATCTCTGGTGTAACCCATATCAAGCAGTTTTTTCACCTCATCAAGCAAGCCGTCACAGATCATTTTGTCGACGCGCCGATTTATCCTGTCGTATAGATTCTCCCGGCTGTCCGTCAATCCTATTTTTATAAAATCATAATCGGGCTTAGCCCTGCCTGCGGCATGATACGACGAAATCGTCCTTCCCGATGAAAAGTACACCTCAAGTGCCCGCTGCGTCCTCTGTTTGTCGTTGGAATGGATTTTTCCCGCGTAAACTGGGTCAACTTCCTGCAGAATAGAATACATCCGCTCCTGCCCTTCGGCATCCAGTCTCGCAGCAACGGACTCCGATATCTCTTTTTTTACCGGTGGGATATCAGCCAGACCATTTATAAGCGAGTTAAAGTAGAGTCCGGTACCGCCGACCATAAAAGGGAGACTGCCCCGCTCCATTATCTGCGGAATTAGACTCTTCGCCTCTCTCACAAAATTTCCGGCAGAAAACTGCTCATTCGGATCCAAGATATCTATAAGATGGTGTTTAACCGATTGTAATTCGTCTATGGTAGGTTTTGCGGTTCCTATGTCCATATATCTGTAAACCTGCATAGAGTCTACCGATATAATTTCACCGCAATTTAAAGCTGCTCTCAGGGATAGAGCTGTTTTGCCTACCCCTGTCGGCCCGAAAATAGCAATAACCTTGCTATTCATTGATTATTCTTCTTCGATCTTATATTTGACTTTTCCCGTCAATATCTGATTCAAAGCTGTCGGAACAATCTTACCTTTGTTCTTCTTTAACTCTTCATCACTGGTAAGATTCATCTGTATCGCTCTTTTTATCGAGGCACAGGTTAACTCATAACGGTTTCCTTTAAAATCAATCAGCTCGTCTAAAGGTATTATCACTTAAATAACTCCTCATTTTATTGAAAGATGACCCTTTCCAGCTCATTATAAGCCTTATCAAAGTCATTATTCTTTATTATATATTCATAATTTTCTTTTTGAGTCAACTCTTTTTTAGCATTCTCAATTCTCAGCTCTATAACATCCAGCGTTTCTGTTCCCCGTTTAATGAGCCTTTCCCGCAAGACTTCGATACTTTCCGGCGCTATAAAAACATACTTAGCACTTATACCGCTCTTTTTTACTTGAAGAGCTCCCTGAACATCTATGTCAAGGATACATATCCTGCCGGAATCATTAATCTTCCTTATATATTCTTTAGAGGTACCATAATAATTACCATGAACGTTTGCCCATTCTACAAAAACACCGTTATCGATATTCTTTTTAAAAACTTCCGGCCCAACAAAAAAATAATCAACACCATCTACCTCTCCGGGCCTCGGTGGTCTGGATGTGTAGGAGACTGAGAACGCAACACGATCTCCATACTCTTCAAATATTTTCTTTAACAACGTACTTTTTCCTACTCCTGACGGACCGGAAATTACAATCACACCGGACATATGTTACTTAGGTTCAGCGATGTTATTTTCCGTTGCATTGAGGTTAGAAGAAACAAGTCTCTGACTCAATGTTTCCGGCTGCATAGCGGTTAATATAACATGGTTTGAATCTGTAATGATAATTCCCCTTGTTTTTCTTCCCTGAGTAGCATCTATAAGCATCTGACTCTCTTTAGCCTCATTTCTCAATCTTTTTGATGATGCAGAATCCGGATTTATAATACTAATAATCCTGTTTGCCTGTACAACATTGCCATATCCAATGTTGATTAATTTTACAAATTCCATAACACATAACTCCTATTTTAAAAAAAATATTTTATATCAGCAAAATTACTCAATATTCCTAATCTGCTCTCTTAACTTCTCTATATTATTCTTAATGGCAATAACAAACTCGAGTATGCCGGACAAAGTCACCTTACTTCCAAGAGTATTTATCTCACGATTCATCTCCTGACAGACAAAGTCAAGCCTTTTGCCGACATCTTTATTTTCAGAGCTTATCTTTAAAAACTGAGCTGTATGATACTCAAGTCTCTGCACCTCTTCGTTAACACAAGCCCTATTGATAACAAGAGCAGCCTCCATAACAATCCTGTCATCGGGCACTTTATCACCGATAAGCTCGGTCATCCTCAACTTAAGTGTTTCAAAAATATTTTTTTCCATATCTGGAAGCATAAGTTTTATCTTTGTGACAGCCGACTTGATATCATCGACTATAGAGGTTAAATTTCTCCCGGTAGCCTCGCCCTCTTTATCCCTCATATCGCAGATCTCTCTCAGATTATGTGCAATGGAATCTTTTATCACACCCCAATACGCACTATAATCCTTAGAATACTCGGAAACCATAATATCATCAAATCTCAGCAGATGTTCCATCTTAACTGAATCTTCGAGTTTATACCTGCCGGCAATCTCTTTAAGACCGGAGTAGTACTGTTCTATAAGACTGTAATTAGGTTTTACATCGGCGCTAAAATCCTTGAGTCTAAGGTAAACATTAACATCAACTTTACCGCGGCTTATACTTTCGGAAACAAGCTCCTTGATGCTCAATTCAAGAGAATTTAAATACTGAGGCACATGAACATTCAGCTCTAAAAAACGGTGATTAACTGTTTTAATCTCAGTAGATATGTAAGAATCATCATTATAAATCTCTTTAAATGAGTAACCGGTCATCCCTTTCATTGTTATCCCGTAAAAAACGACTCAGATTATCACAATATAGCCTAAAATAACAGTTAAAAAATCATTTTTAAGAAAAATAAGATATTTTATTTACAAACTATATGTAATTATTTATCGCAAACATGTATTGTATCTAAAAAGCAAATACAGCGTAATAATAAGAGTTTATATAACATTTATTAGTTAGAATTGTCAATTTAATTGTATTTTTTTTGAATTTGCACATTTTTTCAAAAATTAAAGCACTTCAGTAAGCTATTATGAGCTGAGTGTGACTTTTTTCTTCATAAGTCACAAACCATCTAAGAAACGGTCCCTATGAGCACCTTCAATATTTCTGTCTTTTATATTACTCTTGTTTATCCTATCCCAAACTTTGATATCAACATATTTTATTACGCTCTCTTTTTCTATAATTACTCTCGTAACATCATTCTCCCAGTAAGCCTTAAGCGGTGAAAGATCGGCAGGCTTACCATACTTTTCCGTGAGCTGTTTTAGAAGGTTATAGTACCCCAGTTTGCTGCTGTTAAACTTGATATATATCTGAAATAATTTATCGTTATCAAAATGAAAATACGCCTTTTCTATGTATAAATAACCGTCAACTGTGATTATCTCTCTATCAGGGTCGATCCTTATGGAGAGAATCTCCTCTTTGTGTTCGTCAAACTCGTTGCTCTGCTTGAGTGCATCTTTAACCTGTTCTTTTGTCATGCCGAATGTGAAATTCTTGTATCCGATCGGCAACCCATTCTCAGAGAACATAAAAACCATAGGATTAAGAAAAAGAAATATAAGGGCGCACTTAAAAATCCAGTGCTGCTTAAGAAAGATGCCTATAGAAAACATCTCACGACATAAATAGATTATTTTCATTATTATTTATATTTTGTTTTAAGATACATTTTTCGCCTCGGCTGCTCAATATCTTGTAGTCAGACTCAAGTCCCGACATAAAAATAATTTTTGTCTGAGGCGATAACGATGCAACATCATCCCTTAACTTTGTCGACTCACCGCCGGGAATCTTCACGTTGGCAAGCACAAAATCAAAATGCCCGTCCCTCACCATACCCCGCGCAATCGATAATGTATCAGCCATTGAGAATGATATATCTCCTTCAGAATACCTGCTCATGATACCGCAGCAAAAATTTGAATCATCATCAACGATCAAAACCTTTTTACTCACATCACACCCCGTTTAATGAAAATATTTTATATGAAGTTAACTTGTTTTTCGGTATAAATTAGTTTGTTATTAACTTTTTATAACAATTTATAAAAATAATCCATAAATAATTTATTTTTTTGTTATAATACTGGCATTATGGTCTATTACAAAAAAGCACTATCGTCACTTCATTTTTTTGCTAAAGACCAATCACACATTCTAAAAAAGATAGGAGATAAATAATTATGGAATACATCAAATCTGAAAATGCCCCGCAGGCTGTCGGACCTTATAGTCAGGCAGTCAAAGCCGGAGATTTCCTTTTTATATCGGGACAGCTTCCGGTAACCAAAGAGGGGCTCCTCATAGACGAGTATATTTACAACCAGACAATCCAGTGCCTCAAAAATATCGAGGCAATCATAAACTCCGCCGGTAAAGATATAGACAGCATAACAAAAATCACCATATATCTGACAAATCTCAAAAATTTTCAGCTGGTAAACGAGGCTTACGCCGATTTTTTTAAGAATGGAAACTTTCCCGCCAGATCAACAGTTGAGGCAAGAAATCTTCCCAAAGGAATGGAGATCGAGATCGACGCCATAGCGTATTTAGGATAACAAATCCCCAATAAATAGATCCCCTTCTTTATCACAACAATACCTTCTTTCGAGATGTTTTACGATTTTATTAAGCATCTCAGGAGCTTTTCTGTTTCTATTTATTACCCTGTCAAACACCATCTTTTCTACGTCGTCAAGTTTAATGGAGGTAATGTCACGAATTACATGATAAAAACCGGTACTTCCATTCACTATAATCCCACTGCGCTGTAAAACATCAAATATTTCCCTGATATCGCTAATATCAATAAAATACTTTTTTGCAATAAACTCATCGCTGACACCGCCGGTGCCGGTTTTAAATTCTGCATCAAAATCGTTCAATATAGATATAATCAATGCAACTTCATATACAAAAACCTTTTTCAACTCAAAAGAACCGAGATACAATTCCTCCTGCCAGACGGCAAGAAGTTCAACTCCAAAAAAAAGTATTATCCAGTTAAATGATATCCAGATCAGAAAGAAAATAATCACAGCTACCGAACCGTATATTACCCAGTTAGTCATCGCAAATTTTGTGTAGTAATTAAATAAAAACCTCAAAACCAGCCAACAAACTGTAACAATAGCAGAAACTATAAGAGCTTTAATCAGATCAACTTTTATACTCGGAATTACATAATATAAAAAAAATATAAATCCATGTAGCAAAACGTAAACAAGTATAGAAATAAGATACCATTCCATATCTCTTGTTGTAAATAACGGGATAAGCATAGATCTCATTATCCCGGAATAGTAAAAATATCCTGCAATCAAAAGCGGAGTAACGGTAAGCAATGCCCAGTAAATAAGAAATTTCTGGATAAACGGACGCTTGCTTTTTATCCCCCAGGTTCTATTTATCTGATTATCGATGGTTACAAACAGATCGAGTGATATGTAAATAAGCGCAAAAATCCCTATCACACTCAATGTACCGCTCTGCGATAGAAACTTATTGATAACATCAACAAAATCCGCTGCATTATCAGGAATGAGGTATTTAAGTATAAAATCACTAACTTTATCTTTGTATTTATTAAACGATGGAAATAAAGTCAAAATCCCGATAAAGATACCGGTAACAGGAATGAGAGCAAAAATAGTCTTAAATGACATACCGCTTGAAACAATAAATCCCTGATCCTCAGAGAATTTTACCACAGCCTTTTTTATAATTAAATATGATTTTATTATAAATTCCTTGATAAATCACCTCATCTTCCATCTTGTTTGAGATCATCTAACGAGTCATAAGGGAGAAGCTCGCTAATATTTTTGACAATATAGTCCCGATTCTTTTTTGCCATGATAATGGTTATATCCTTGCCGAATTCTGATATTACCTGGCGGCAGATGCCGCATGGCGGCAAAAACTCCTCGTAATCAAGACCGATTACTGCTAAAGCAGTAAAATCACATTCTCCCACGCTGACAGCCTTGAAAACAGCAACCCGCTCGGCACAAACTGTACCTGAATACGATCTGTTCTCAACGTTTGTACCGGTAAAAACCCTGCCGGACTGCGTCATCAACGCCGCCCCGACTCTAAAATGAGAATAGGGGGAATAACTTTTCTGACCGGCACTAAACGCCGCATCAATAAGACCAATAATTGTTTCTTTATCCATATTTTTATTTACCATCATAAAGCGATTGTTGTCAATAGAGCCTCTGACAAAAACACTATTTTTTTAAAGTTCTTCCATAGTTAGTTCAATATAAAACACCTCTCTGACATCGGGATTTAAAATAAATACTTTTTAATGGTATCGGCAGAGCCTCATGCAAAAATACTTTTTCTATAGAATTTTTGCATGAGGCTTCTTACAATGCGATTATATCGCATAATGGCGTACTTAAAATCAAGTTTACTTGATTTTATGCAAGAGCCACTGCAAGTTAAATATTTTACAAACTATACTTTAATTTTTAAATCTTATGTGATATAATATTTTCGACTGCTTAGGATGTTTGTCCAAAATTACACTTAAAAGTAATTTTATTATTAAAAATATTTTTCACAGCAGCTGCTATCTACTACTGGAGAGATTATGTATATTAAGGATCTATTTGAGAATGGTAAAAATGTGGTTTCATTTGAGGTGTTCCCTCCAAAGAATGATGATGACGTAAATAAATTATATGCAACTATAGCCGATCTTGAAGAACTTTGCCCGGATTATATTTCTGTTACTTTCGGAGCAGGCGGGAGCACAAGGGGTAAGTCCGCTGAGATCGCCAACCATATAAAAAACAACATGGAGATCGAAGTTCTTGCGCATCTTACATGTGTTAACTCATCTAAAGATGATATTAACAACATCCTCGATGACTTTAAAAAGAACAACATTGACAATATACTGGCACTCAGAGGTGATCCTCCGGCAGGTCAAACAAATTTTACTAAAACCATCGGCGGTTTCGGTTACGCTTCAGAATTAACTGATTTCATAAAGAAAAACCATAATTTTTGCATTGGTGTAGCTGCGTACCCGGAGAAACATATCGAATCAGATTCACTTGAGTCAGATATCAACAATCTCATAAAAAAGGTTGACGCAGGCGCTGATTTTATCGTCACTCAGCTTTTTTTTGATAACAATGACTTCTTCAGATTTAGGGATATTTGCGTAAAAAAAGGGGTAAAAATACCGATTGTTCCCGGTATTCTCCCTATTCTCAACTATAGCTCCGTTAAAAGAATTACGGAACTGTGCGGATCAAAAATACCGCAAAATTTGAAGGATACGCTCGAGAAAAACGTAAATGATAAATTAGCAATAGAAAATATCGGGATAGATTACGCTATAAAACAGATAGACAATCTCCTTGATAATGAGATTGACGGAGTTCATTTTTACACCATGAACAAGAGTGAACAGATAAAAAAAATATATATGACACTGAAAAACAAGTTTAAAAGAATAAAAACTATATAGTATTGTATTTTTTTTGATATCATAATATCATTATTTTAAAGATATCTTCCGATACTTAAGTGATAAATTGTTTTTAACAGGGGATTTTATGGCACCTCGACTTATAAATTATAAGCCCGATTCGATTATTTATTTTAAGGGAGATAAATCCAATTCTGTATTTTTATTAAAACAGGGCAAGGTCAATCTTATTTATAATGATATTCAAACCGGCGAAGAGATAAAGGAACTTATTACAGACGGAGAATTTTTTGGAGTCAAATCCGGTCTCATTAAATATGTCAGAGAGGAGACAGCAAAGGTTCTCATAAACTCGACAGTTATTGAATTTTCTACAGCAGAATTTGAGAGTCTAATCACAAAAAACACATCTATAATACTAAAAATGCTTAAATCCTTCTCTAATCAGTTAAGAAGAATAGGAAAGCAGGTACAACAGCTGGTAACAGATAAAGTATCCTCAGATTCGGCCTCCGATCTTTATTCCATCGGAGACTACTACCTGCGAAATAAGAAATATACCCAGGCAATAACGGTTTACTCAAGATACATCTCGTATTACCCCAATGGTAATTTTGTAAAAGAAGCAAAAGTAAAAATCGAAAAAGCGAAAGAGTATCTCGAATCATACGGAGAGGGCGGCGGCCCATCACCTATTATAGAATAAACAAGGGGACTTAAAAATGGGCGCAAATTTTGACTTTGGACCATCATTTTTTGATAAATTCGGTAAAACATTCAAGAAACGGGATATTATTTTTTGTGAATATGAACCGGGAAATACATTTTACTTCCTGCTCGAAGGTCGCGTTAAAGTTTCAAAAATAACATCAGATAGTGAGAAAACTCTTGATATCCTGATGCCGGGTGAGATTTTCGGGGAGATGTCCATTCTGGAAGAAGCCCCGAGAAGTGCAACGATGATCGCTCTTGATGACGTAAAAGTGCTTGAATTTAATAAAGAAAACTTCACCTCACTTATGACATCAAAACCCGAACTGGCCATAAAACTGCTGAAAGTTTTTGCTAAAAGAATTTATGATCAAAAAAGAAGACTTATGATACTGACACTCCCTGAAAACGAACTACGTATAATGGATGTTTTTCTCATGCTTGCCGAGAATATGAATATTGAAACAAACGACACTTCTGAAATAACATTTAACATCATTCCTGAAGAGGTTGCAAACTGGTGTGGAATGGAAAAAATGAAGTGTTCACAGATTTTAAGCCACTTTCAGAAGCAAAATAGATTAATCCTTCACAGCAACAAGGTTACAGTAACAAACATTAATGATTTCTCCAGGGTTGTGAATTCAAAAAGACGATCTACTCAGACTTCAAATTAGTTAGTTAAAAAAAAATAAATCCATAATTTGATTTTCTAATTAAAAAAACGATTTATTATAAAACTTTGACAGGATTAGCTTAGTTGAATTGCTTTTTCTGTTAAGATTTACAATACTTTCACGAGATAAAGATTTATTTTTTCCCATCTTTGTAATGGGCATCTCTAATGATAAATTACCAATAATAACAAGCGCTTGAAAATGTTAATGATTTATAATTTTTTTGTAAATTTTAAATTTTATTTATCTTGACCACCTTTAAAACAATATGATAATATACCTAAAATGGTTTTAGGGGGCAGTATGCAGATTTCTACATACGAAAAAGAGGATATTTTTATTATTAAAATTATTGGCGAGGTTGATCTTTATAACGCTCCCAAGATAAAAGAAACAATAAATAGTGCTCTTAACAAAAGTTTTACCAAGTTTGTTATAAATATGGGTGAAGTCACATACATTGACTCTACCGGTATAGGAAGTCTCATATATGCAAGAACAAGCATATCAAATATCAGAGGTGCTCTCCGGCTTATCAATATCAAAGATAGTGTAAAAAAAATATTTGAATTAACCAAACTTAATAATTTTTTTACTATAATGGCAACTGAAGATGAAGCTATCGAAAATTTAAAAAAATAATTTTATATTTAATGGGGGGAAATGTGAAAAAGTCAGTAATTTTATGCCTTATGATGATGCTGTTGATCACGTCATGTAAAACAAAACCGGAGGAAAAGAAAAAACCGCCGGAAACTAATCCAAAAGATCAAACGGATGATAACAAAAACAATCAGGATCAGAAAAAGATAACTGAAGAACAGTTCGCACAGGCTGAGGAATTAATCCTGAGAGCTAAAGATGCGATGGGTGATGTCTATGATAAAGACAATTTCAACAAAGCTGTATCTTCTTTAAAAAACGCCAGGGATCTCAACGAAAAAGATATCATTCAGGCAAAAAAAGAACTTGAACAGTCTAAAAAGTCTGCTGAGGATGCCTACAACAATGCCTATAAACTAAGAGCTATCGAGTTGAAAAATAAAGCACTTCAATTGTACGCTGATATAGAAAAAGACGGCATCGATAAAAAAAATCCGGACAAATATGATGCTTCAAAAAAACTTTTTAACGAAGGTGAAGAGAGTTTTAAATCAGCTAACTATAAATACTCGTACATGAAGTTTAAAGAGACTGTCGATATGTTAAATGACATGAGTAACTATTCTAAAAACGTGAGGGAAGAACTTGAGACTAACATGAAGTATGTCAAAGGTTTGATAGATAAAGCAATTGCCCTCGGAGCAAAGACTTACGCAAAAGAGGAAATTGACAGTGCTCAGACTCACTATGAAACAGGTTTTAATGAATATAAGGCGTTAAATAACGACAAATCCAGAAGTGAACTCAAGATTGCTGAGAATGACGCATTAAAAGCCATTGACAAAACCAATGCTGCACTTCTGGCAATTAAGAAAGAACAGGCTCTAAAGGCGATAAAGAGAGCCGGTAAAAAGATCGAGAATGCATCAAATAAGAAGGTTATCAACAGTAAAGGCGAAACTGAGGAATCGATCGATTATAAGTTCAAATTTGACGAAACAAATGATGTTCAAAAATCTCCGGATTCCGATAAAAACATCACTTATAAAGATGTTCTCACAAAAGCCATTGAATATATCGAAAAGGCTAAAGATTCTTATAACCAACAGGATTACGACATGGCTATAAAATACGCTCAGATTGCTGAGAGAATAGCTGATTCTTATAATCCAGCCATGATTAAAACAATGTATACAGTAAGGTTAATCCCTGAAAAGAGAGACTGTTTATGGAGAATCTCAGAATATGACTTTATATACGGAAGTCCTTATTTCTGGCCAAGAATTTGGAAATCAAACAAAACAAAGATATTGAACCCGGATCTGATCTATCCAGGACAAGTTTTAGCAGTACCGGAGATAGAATAACTATAATCATTGATAAAAAAATCCCGTTAAATACGGGATTTTTTTATTACCTCTAAAACAATTTCATCAATAGTTTTACCATCAGTATCTATGACATGATCGCAGTATTTTTTATAAAGCGGAGTACGCCTTTCAAGAACAGACGATATCTCATCAAGGTACGATCCATTCCCACTCAAAGAGAGGCGAGGATTAGACATCAACAACCTATCTTTAATAACTTCGATCGAGCCGCTTAACCAGAAGATTTGCCCCATTTTTCTTAATATACCCATTGCAGCTTCGGTCTCGACAATCCCGCCGCCGGTATCCAGAATAATATTCAGATTTTCTTTTAAACTGAGATCAAGAACCACATTGTACTCTTCATTTCTGAAACTCGTCCACCCATTCAACTTAATAAAATCCTGCAAATTTCCAAGTTTATTTTTAAGTTCATCATCAACACTAATTTTATCTAACTTTAAAGTCTCTGACAAAGCAGCAGAAACAGCTGATTTGCCGACTCCGCGATATCCAATTAAAATTATACTATTCATGTTTTACCTACATCATAACGGTTTATCAAGATACAAGTCATATATAAAATGATCGAGAGTAACGATCGCAACAAGAGCCTCCAAGACCGGCACAGCTCTCGGCAAAACACACGGATCATGCCTCCCCTTCCCGATCAACACAACAGAATTATTATCTTTATTTATAGTTGTCTGCGGTTTACCGATTGTCGGCGTAGGTTTGAATGCAGCTCTCATGATAAACGGCATACCGGACGTTATACCACCGAGAACTCCGCCATGATTATTACTTTCTGTAGAAATTTTACCGGACTCCAGAACAAATTTATCGTTATTAAGACTGCCCGGCAGCTTTGTGCATGCAAAACCGTTCCCGATTTCAACTCCGCGGCAAGCATTCAACCCCATAACCGCACCGGCAACATCAGCCTCAAATTTATCAAAAACTGGCTCACCAAGTCCGGCAGGAAGACCGCTGACAACACACTCGATAACTCCGCCGACAGAATCTCCCTCATTTTTATATTTTAATATGAGCTCTTCCATAAGCTTAGCAGTTTCCGGATCGGGACATCTTACGCTATTTGCCTCGATCATCTCTTTTGTAACAACAGTCGGATCAATCTGAGTCTCGATATTCATGACACTCTTAACATAAGCTTTCACTTCTATATTATATTTATCTAAGAGTGTTTTGCAGAATGCACCTGCCGCAACAATAGCCGCTGTTGTTCTGGCTGAACTTCTACCGCCGCCCCTGTGATCCCTCACCCCGTATTTCTTTGAATATGTATAATCCGCATGCCCGGGACGGAAGAGACTTTCCATTTCATCGTAGTCTGAACTTTTCACATTAGAGTTTTCTATAATTAACGAGATAGGTGTTCCGGTCGTTAAATCATTAAAGACACCAGACAATATCTTAAGAGAATCAGTCTCTTTACGTGGAGTAGTAAGATTACTCTGCCCGGGAGCCCTTCTTGATAACTCATATTGCAGATAATTTAAATCAATCTCTATCCCTGCCGGGAATCCGTCAATAACAGCCCCAACAGCAACTCCGTGAGACTCACCCCACGTTGTAACAGTAAGATTTTTTCCAAGCGTATTTCCACCCATTCTACCACCCTTTTTAAAATAGACATTACCAAATTTAGAGTGATTTAACAACATTTGTGCTGTTTTTTTATATTAAATTTAAGCTGCCGCAAATTATAGAATGGTACATTGACTGTTTACTCAACACACCGCCCATTAACAGACTTCAACTAATACTTTTCACAATGAACTCTCGATGCGTTATATCTCACATTTACCTCAGTTTCATTCATAGGATATCCGATCGGTACAACAGCAAACGGCGTCAAATTGTCGCTCAAATCTAATATTTTTACAAGATAGTCAATCCTATCCTTGAGAGGCGCAGCTCCAAGCCAAACCGCCCCTAACCCCTCCTCAACGACTTGAAGTAAAATATTTTCTGTACAGGCACTCATGTCCTGATCAACATTTTCAGGAAATTTTACAAACTCCTTGTTACTCAGCAATACAATGGCAACATCAGCATTCTTAATCATCCCGGAATATGGACTCATATCCGATAACTTAACAAGCATCGCCTTATCTCTGACAACAATAAACTCCCAGGGCTGCTGATTTCCGGCACTTGGCGCCTGCATAGCAGCCATCAAAATTCGTTCGATTTTATCTGGATCTACACTCCTTAACTGATAATCTCTCACGCTTTTCCTTTTCATAATTGCATTCATTACATCATCCTTATATTTTTATTTTATTTAAAAATTAATAATATTATTTTTATAGCGATAGAGGTAACCACAATGACAATCCGCTAAATTTCATCGTAAAATATACAATAAATCATCATTTTTTTCAATTCAAATAATAATATGAAAGTTTTAGTGCAAAGTGGAAAATTAAGAATTGAAACTGCCGAACAAGACTGAGGAAAGTTTAACCGCCAATGAACGCAAATTAACACCGATAAGTAAAACCCAACTACCCATTCCCAATTTTACCTAAGGACGCAGAGGCGAGCAACGACTTTTCGTACTCGAAAATATCGAGTGAAAGTTGCGGCCAGCCCCCATATATTGCCGGCGAGGCCAGTAAGAATTACGGCAGAACGCTTACAAGAAGTGTAAACCTACTGCTATAAAATCTTTTTCATAGATTACACAACCTAACAGTTCATACATCAAAATTATTTATCCAAAAAACGTTGAATTCAAAGGGTTAATATTTTATAATATTTCTTATAAAGAGGTACAGTAATATGGAAAATTCAGTCTCCCTAGTTTCATTTAAAATCAGCAGTGAACTTTACGGCATAGACATAATGGATGTCAGAGAGATTGTCAGATTATCCGATATTACACCTATACCCAATTGCCCTGACTTTGTTGACGGAGTTATAACTTTAAGGGGAGAAATAATTCCGATAGTTGATCTCGGCAAAAGATTTCACTTCACACCCGTCGAATACTCCACGGATGATGAACTTCTTCGCGGGATTATCGTTGTTCATGTTGAAGATATGGTTATAGGGATAATGATAGATCAAGTTGACCGCGTAATAAACATTAATTACGAGCAGATACAATCCCCTCCACAAGTAATCGCCGGAATAGGTGCCGAATATATACAGGGAGTTGTAAAGCTTGATCCGACTCTCCTAATCATTCTAAGCATAAAAAAACTCTTTTCAAGGCAAGAGCTTCTTCTGCTCTCCGGCAGAGGCTGATCAACTTCCCAATCTTTTATTGACAATGAAATTCAAAATGATATAATGACTTTTAGCATTAATGTTTTTAGGCATTTCACCTAAACGTTAATATTGATGTTTTATATCTGTCACCGGCTTATGAGCACAAGACCTTCTGTTTCAATATTTTGTTGAATGTGTTTTTACCGGCTAAACAGATATTATAATCCGACTGATAGACAGGTTCTCCGGGATGAATCAAAAGAGTACTATTTATAATGCAGATTCACAACTCATTAAACTGGGTATAGACGCCCTTGAACTGCTCAAGAATGGGATGTTTTTAGATGCTCAAGATATATTCAGCGAAATTATGAGGCTGGATTACAGTAATCCAACAGCAGAAACCGGACTAAAAACATGCAAGTACTGGATACCGAGATTATCTAGGCTCACCGATACAAACTCCAGTGGTGCAGTCGCCGGCAGACAGTTGTTTGATGAATGGAAAAAATTTGAAATATTTACAAAGACTATAAAGAATATAAACAACAAAGTTGTAAGCAGTATAATGCATTATGTTTTTAATACAGCTTTACAATATTTAAAAAAAGATATACAAGATAACAGTATAATTGACATAGAAATTCTCTTCCTTATAGGCTTAACTTATAAACGGATCGGGGATTTTGATAATGCTATAAATTATTTTGAAAAAACAGTAAAGATAGATAAGGACAACGCAAATGCCATAGCTCAAATGGCAGATTGCTACGCTATGATAGATGAAGAAAAAAAAGCTAAAATCCTTTTTAAAGAAGCATTTTTCCTTGACCCGTCATCTATTGAGCTTGACAAGATTGACTGCAATCTCATGCAGACATTACTCGAGAAGATATCTGAGTACAAAGTCCCAAGATCCGAGTTAAATTACTGGCTCCCGGTTTACGGCAGAGTGCTTGAAGTTTTTAATATAAAAAGGGAACTTCTACCGATTGAACTCGGTAAACTTAGACAGGAGATCTATCATATAGAGCAGGAAATATTAAAAACAGGCGGTAATGACCACCTTTTAACAGCTAGGCTGATAAACAATTACCTATGGTTTTATGATTATTATTTAGTAAAAAACCCTGTTGATAAAACAGTAGCAGATATTGAGAATAAAATAAAATTATTATCAATAAACATATACAACTTATTAAAACTTAAATTTATGCAGGAGCAGAAATGAACCAGGAACAGCTAATCGAAAAATACGGTAATTTACTCAATGAAGAGAAGTGGACCCGTGCAACTATAAATAACTACACGATCAAAAACTTTGAAGAATTAAACGATCTGATCGTAGAGTTCAAAGATAACCATATAACTGAAGAGATAAAAACTCTAACAGACGACCATCTCAATAAAAACAGGAACTCCATTTCGGCACTCTACATGTCTGCAATCTTTCAAGCAGAAGAAGGAGCAATTGAGGACGGTAATGTCTACAGTCTTGTAAAACTTTTTGCTGATAATTTAAAATGGAATATTGTTGAATATGTATGTGAGAAAATTTATGAAAAAGTTAAAGATAAGTTCATCATAAGATCGCTGCTCGAAGCGTATACAAATCTTGGTAAAAAAGAAAAAATTCCTGAAATATGGGAAGAACTCATTAAAGTAGACTTTGAAGAAGCACTTATCGTCGTTAAACTTGCTGAAGAAAAAGAGGCAAAAGGATTAACCGATGAAGCAATAAGCTACTATAAAAAAGCTATAAACATATACATTCACAATAAAAATTTTACTCAAGTTGAAGATCTATGGAAAAAACTCCTTTCATTCAACACTATAAGTTACGACTTTTTTGTATCTCTCGATAAAAAAATCACAAAAAACTTTAATGACGAAAGATCCATTGAACTTTTAACAATTTTATATGAATTCTACAAAAAAGAGGAAAATTACGACATCTGTCTAAAAATACTCAAGATAATCCTCGAAAAGGACAGCTCTAACGAATATGCACGAAAAGAGATTGTTTTTGTATATACGAAAAAATATGCCGGACACTCTCAGCTCAATGAATATATCAAAAAAAGTAATCTCGACGGACTCTGGAGAACAAGTAACGAAGCCATCTCAAGTTTTGAGAAACACATAGCATTTGATAAAGGCAACTTCGTTCAGCATAGAGAATGGGGAATTGGCGTAATAAAATCTATAGAAAAAGATCAGTTCATCATCGATTTCCAGAAGATGAAAAACCATAAGATGTCATTAAAACTGGCTTTAACATCCCTAACTGTTCTGCCTAAAAACCACATATCGATCTTAAAACTTAAAAACAAAGACAAACTTAAACAGATGTTAAAGAGTGATGTTGTATGGGGATTAAAGATTCTCATAAAGAGCTTTAATAACAGAGCTAAAATGAAAGATTTTAAGGCAGAACTCGTAACTGATGTTTTTACTCAGAGTGAGTGGAACAGCTGGTGGAATGAGGGGAAAAAAGTTCTTAAGGAAAATCCGCTATTTGGTACACTCGATGAGGACTCTGACATCTTTGAACTTAGAGACAAACCTCTGAGTCATGACGAGAAAATATCGAATTCCTTCAAGGCATCAAAAGATTTCTATCAAAGATTTAATATAGCTCTTGAAGCTGTAAACGGACCGGAGATCGATTCCGACGTTATAGAAGACATTGCCGCATACTTCGGATCGTTTGTCACATCTACAAACAATGTAAACGAACAAACTTTCATAAGTTATCTTTTGCTCGATAAAATGCAGAAGACTTTTTCTTATCTTAACGTTGACTTGAAATATCAATTCAGCAGATTCATAGATGAGATAGATGATCCGTATGATATATATGATAAAATATCATCATATGATATGAAAAAGGACTTTCTCACAAATCTTAAAAAGTCTGATAAAAACTGGCCGGAAACTTTCCTTAGATTCTTTTATCAGTCACCAAATAAATTTATCTATGATGAATTAAATAACTATAAAAAAGAATATATCGAGAAAATGTACAGAGATCTAATCTCGGCATATAAAGAATACCGGGAGGCTTTCTTTTGGATAGTAAATAATACTGAAAACCGAAAATTCTTTGAAGAGATCGGGATAAATTATGACAACATCATATTCTCACTGCTCCACCTCATAGAACTATGCGGTAAAGATATATCTATCAAGAAAGATACGACTCAAAACAAAAAGATATCTAACCAGGTAAAAGATTTTCTCTTCAAGACCGGTTTTATCATCGATTACCTTGAAAAATCAAATAAAGAGTTTGCAAAAAGACTCTACACCATATCATCTGAACTTATCTCTCTCGAAGCAGACCACCAGATTAAAATCAAAGAGAAGATATCAGAGAAATACCCGGATATCGATGTTGAAAATCAGGGACTTGCCTACGAAGAAGGGATCAAGAAGAATACAATT
This sequence comes from Spirochaetota bacterium, assembly GCA_041306845.1. GTDB lineage: Bacteria > Spirochaetota > GWE2-31-10 > GWE2-31-10 > GWE2-31-10 > JBFZEO01. The sequence goes on along the minus strand of JBFZEO010000051.1, from coordinate 393 downwards.
ATCGATAAACTCCTCACTACATCCTCAAGCTACACGAGAGTACAAAAAGAACTCCAGAATATTCAGGATGTTGAGATACCTGACAACTCTAAAGAGATCGGGTTGGCTATGGAGAAGGGAGACTTGCGTGAAAATGCAGAATTTAAGGCTGCTAAAGAGAGACAGGAAATTCTCAGAAACAAACTCACAAAACTCCACAACGATCTCACTAAGGCAACCATCGTTAATAAGAAGGATATCACAGATAGTTTCATCACGTTTGGTACACACGTTGAGCTTGATGACAAAATCAATAATACTAAGATTAAATATACAATTCTCGGACCTTGGGAATCAAATACAGAGAATAACATCATATCTTACCAGTCACCGCTCGGAGCTAAAATGCTCGAC
>JBFZEO010000048.1:0-12985 GCA_041306845.1 Spirochaetota bacterium | reverse complement strand
GGATACTCCGTTGACGACATAAATACCATTCTACAGAAAAAATCGGGTCTCCTTGGTATCTTTGAGAAAACGAACGACATGAGAGACGTAATCGCTGCTGACAAAGCCGGCGACGAAAGGGGACAACTGGCACTCAACATGTGGGCACACAGGGTTAAGAAATATATAGGAGCTTATTACGCTTCACTTGACAGAGTTGATGCGGTGATCTTTACCGGCGGGATCGGTGAGAACAGCCCTTATGTTAGAGAGAGAATTTTAAAAGGACTCGATCACATGGGACTTATCCTCGATAAATCCTTAAACGATAAAACAATCGGTGACGACGGCGTGATTTCTAAGAATGGATCACCGGTTACAATCGCAGTTATCCCTACAAACGAAGAGTTCCAGATAGCAAGCGATGCATTCAGAATAGTTAAATAGTTTTACAGATAGATTTTATAGAAGCAGTCCGGTCACATGGACTGCTTTTTTTTGGTGCGATTTCAAGATAAAAAAAGGCAATTACATATCGTAATTGCCTTTTTTATTACAAAAGAAACCTATTATTTTTTCTTTTTTGCAACTGACATTCTTTCCCCTACCCTGCGTGCCTGGAGTCCGAAAACTTCAAGCTGCGCCTGGATAATCTGAGGGAACGGATTACCATCAGACTCAATTGCCAGATAAGGCAGCGGCGTACTCTTGTCCAATTTATGAACATCATTACCAAAAACTGACTTGGTGGAAACTTCAAGTTTACCGCCGAGCGTCATATTGTTTTTTAACAACGCCTCTGCCATTCTCGTCTGCAGACAAGCAAACGGCCCGAGAGAGATAACACCGCATGATTCGGAGAGGGACTCTTTCAGCCCGCCGCCGACAGTCAACCCGACGTCACCTATAAGTTTAGGGTGAACCAAAGGATTAGCCGTTTCTATAGTCTCTTTAATGTTTATCGGATCGTACTCATAGAGTTTACATCCGGCAAATATTTTCTTTAACTTTCGTTCGATATCGTGCTGGATCTTTCTCTTTATACCAAAGAACATCCTCTTGAATATCGAGAACTTCTCATTACCGTAATTTCTGGACTGAACATAGTCAACGTAATAATGCCACTCGATAAGCGGAGTTATCTTTGCGATAAATCCCATATCAGCAAGTGTCTTCTCTATGTTCTGCCGACAGAACTGCTCGCTTCGTACATACATCTCACCGGTAATTGTTATCTTATGTGCATCATGGAGAGATTTTTTGAGTTCAATTGTGTTAAATTCCTTAACAGTCTTTTTAATTCTCGCCTCAAGGCTGATATTTTCCTTACCTTCGAGATTTAACTTTATCTTTTCCCATTCCGCATCAAACAGCTTAACAGCTTTTGTTCTGTCCTTTGCAAGAGTTAATACTGCTGCATATATCTGTTCCATCACATCTGCTATTATCATAGACTTCCAGACGTTGAGGAGAGGAGCGAGTCCCATTCCCGAGAAACCATCTGTTGAAGATAGTGTATGAACTGCAACATCCTCGATCTTGTTCTTTTCTATAAGTTTCTTAAAACCAACCTGATACTGCTCAACTCTACATGGTGCAGGATCTCCGACTATAAAATAAGCGATTCTTTCACCCGGCTTCTTGTGATGTTTGATATAGTCCATCAGCGAGCCTACAAGCACGATATACGGCAGACACTCTTTACAACCGGAGTTCCCCTTGCCGAGACCGAGGGACTCTACATCCGGGTACTCAACCATTTTAGCATGAAACCCGTCCTGCTTGAGGGCAGCAACTCCCCCCTCTGTGAGGAACCTTCCCATAACAGGGAATAAGAATGTAACGCTCGGATCTTTAAAATCAACGATATTACCCTTAGAATCTTTATAAAAGACTTTTGATCCCTTATAGATAGTTTCCGCAGGCGTAAAGGTATCCTGAACTTTTTCCTCTTTCTTTGCCGCAATCTGTCTGTAGTAAGCGATGATATCTATCGCCGCCTCAATTCTCGTATTTAAACCGACATCGGCTGTATGACTGTCAAGTTCAAGTGTCAATGAAGGCTTTCTGCCCATCTCATCTCTAAAATAAGGCACGATAAAAGAATCCGGTCCGCATGAGAAGTTTGTGACATAAGTCGCAAAAAGCTGATCGTGATCTTTAATTCTCTTGGAAACATTTAAGGCAACCTTACCGATACCCCAGTGCATATGGAGTCCGAGGTCTTTTGACTTGTAAGGGAGGAAGTCATAAGGGATAACCGTTATACCGCGAGACGATATCTTGTGAGGAATGGACATATTCGCCTCTTTAGCGAGAGCGTTGTACCATCTACCCATAAGCACTATACCGAACTTGCTCTTATCCTTCTCAAGTTCCTCAACCGCCTTATCACCGATCTCCCATGCTTTTTTATAATAAGCTGTCATTTTATCAGCAGCAAATTCATAAGCCTTTTTAGCATCATTTTTATCACAGCCTATAGAAACAGCGCACTTTATAAATTCTTCTTTAGTGGAATCAACATGAGTCTGGAAATCCACAATCGGCACCAGCATAGGCGGGATCTCTCTATCTTTAAACGCCTGTTTTAAGTAGTACGGTTCCCCCTGCACAAAGACACAGGCTTTGTTGTTATAATCCGAACCGTTAACAGGGATATGCATAACATGCGGCATGAATATATAATCCGGTTTCTTATCAATCAGATTGTCAAAAGCTCCATGAGCGATCTCAGCTGGAAAACAGAACGCAGATTTTCTCTTCTCACGTCCCCTCACCGTAACATCATCGGATAAAATAACCTTGAAACCAAGCTGATCCCAAAAGTTGAAATATAACGGATAAATCATGTTTGTCAAAAATGTTCTATTTATACCGATAACCTTTGACTTTTCGCTCGCCTTACCGCTTGGAACTGCATAATCGGTGAATAACATTCTCTCTCGCAATGCAACAAGGTCAAGTTTTTCAGTATCATATTTTATATTAAGTCTCATATTGTAATATTTATTGCAGGCTCCGCCGAATGGGATCTTTTGCCCCTCAACTTCGAGCATACTTACCTGACATTTTCTATCACAATTTTCACCGGCACCATTACATATAAAACTCTTGCCGTAAGATATATCTCTATTATAAAGAGTCTTGAGATCAAAATCAGCCGGAGCAAGAAGATTTTTCTCGAGTCTCTTTTTAACTTCGTAAGCACACCCGAACGCACCCATCAAGCCCGGTTCCGGCGGAACTACGATCTTAACATTGAGGAGAGCTGCCATGGCAGTGGGAACCGCTTTGTTGTAACAAACCCCGCCCTGCATAAATATCTTTTTACCATAAGGTCTTGCGCCCCTTACACGGTTATTGTAGTTAAGGCATATAGAGTAGACAAGTCCGGCAACTATATCATTCTTATCTATCCCCTCCTGGAAAGCTGTCGCAATATCAGAAGAGATAAACGCCGAACATTGATCGTTAAAATTAGGAGGATTTACAGATTTGAGCGCTATATCGGAAATATCTTTAACATCGACATTTAATGCTTCCTTAGCGGCCTCCTCAAGGAAACTTCCCGTACCGGCGGAACAAGCCTCATTCATCGCATAATCAGACGGTATCCCCTGCGTAATGTACGTATACTTTGCATCCTGACCGCCTATCTCAAATATCGTATCTACCTCTTTATCAAAGTAGATAGATGCTGTCGCATGACAAATGATCTCGTTGTAGATAGACTCGGTCAACGCATGGAGTCCGGCAATGTGTCGGCCGGAACCGGTCGTACCAAGTCCGACAATCTTAACTTTTGCGCCATCCAACTGTTTATCAAGCTCTCTATAACAATCCTTAGATGCTTTTATAGGATCTCCCGAAGTTCTCAGATAGATACTTCCAAGGATAGCATCATCCTCTTTACGTAAAAGAACAGCCTTAGTCGTAGTCGATCCTATATCGAGTCCCAGGATACAAACATCGCCGTCTTTAGCCTTAGCTTTTGTGATATCTTTAAATTCAACGAGTTCTTCAGCTTTTTTAAGGGCCGGCAGAAAGTCGAATGAGGAAGGCTCATCTTTGAACAGTTTATCCATTCCAGGGAAAGCGGAAGTCTCGTTATCAAGCGCCCATCTTGCGGCACCGTATGCCTCAAAATAACCGCTCTCCTCTGGGATATAAAGATCATCCACTGAACTTTTAATAAACTCAACTATAGGTTTAACCCGCGATATACCGCCTGTTAAAATAATATTTTTCTTGTCAAGTGAAGTCAAAAGTTCAGTAACCTTGAGCGCCATCATCTTGCACAAACCGGCTACAACAAACTGTTTCTGAACACCCTTATTAAGGGCATGTGTACAATCAGACTTACAGAATACAGAACATCTTCCCGATATCTCGTAGGCTGTATCCTCTTCATAAACCTTATCTTTAACATCTTCGATACCGAGTGCCATTCTGCCAAGCTGCTGCAGGAAGAATGAGCCGGTTCCAGAAGCACATTTATTACCGGTAAACACATTCTGAATTTTACCGTTTTTTGTCAATTCGTAAACAAGAATCGTCTCACCGCCGGCACTAACCAGGGCATTATGAGCACTTTTATCCTTAATAAGATCTCCGATAGCACACTCAATTGCTTCCGGTTCTGTGATAGTTGTAAGATTCACAAAACTCTTAAACTTTCTCCCTGTTATCGCAACTCTCTCGTACTCTTTTATATCTATGGTTTTCAGGATATCCTCTATCCCTTTTTTAGAGTCTCCCTCGTGGAATACAGTTTTGTTTGCAATTTTAGTAATCTTTCCATTAGAATTATCCAGAGCAACCATGGAAATAGTCGACGCACCGGCACAAATACCTATACTTTTCATTTAAAATCCTTCTTTAATAAAGTAAAATCTGTTAAATTTTTAATCACGCGAATCAACGTTAAGATTAATAGTGATTTACATAATTAGCAATTACATATTTTTTATCATACTGAACGCAGGTTTAAAGAGCTATCTGTATAATTCTACCAAATTTAAACTTTTTTAATTATTTGTCAATAGAGCAGTTTGTAAAAATACAATTTTATTAAGATTAACTGCCTAAATTACAGCGCTGGAACTTTGTAGATTGTTCCTATCCTGAGGAAATTATAAATATGTGAATACAGAGTCTCTACAAACAGAGTTTAAATAAAGGGCATCTCTAATAACCTCACTTGGTTTCATTCTCTCTTTTTCTCATATACTTCGTCGCCGAAATCCCCACATAAACAGATTAAGCTGCGGCTTCTCGTCAATGAGAAAAACTACTTTGTTTGAAATGCAAGGTTATTAGAGATGCTCCAAAGTATTATTTAATTAAATCTTAACTCAAATTTAAGCAAATCTTAACATTCACCTGATATAAAGTGCTGAGTAGAGAAAAATGGAGGATAAAGTGCCCATTAATTATTTTAGACGATTAAAAATCAGGGCAAAAATGATAATAAGCTTCTCTTTTATCCTCGGGCTCTTTGTGATTTTTTCATTGTTTATGCTTATCAGCAATTATAATGTGTCGTCTAAAAGGGAACTTCTTGAATATTCAAGAAAAACCATTGATCTTATCAGACTTATCAGACTTAACGATAGAAATTTTTATCTTACATGGGATAAAAAATACTCTATGGATAATATTGACCTTATAAGAAAAGTAAGGGTAAATCTGAACAACATTATAAAAAAAGACCGTTCTGAGGCAGTTGTTAGCCGGGTAAAATCGATAAACAATCTGCTCAGTTCCTATAACGATTCATTTGAACGCGTAGTTGACCTCTCGTCTCAACGGCGGGACAGCTATGATGGGAATGGGATTCTTGACGAGATAGATCTAAACTATGAAAGGATAAAAAAGTCATTCGGCAATAACAAGGAGTATCTTTTAAAATGGTACAGGATTCATTCCATTCTAAATGAGTACCTGACAAAGAAAGATAGAGCAAAGATCAACGAGATCGGAATTAATCTGATCGAACTACAGCAGGATAAAGGTATCCGGAGTGATGAGAGATTATATCTCTCAATCACTTCGTATGCCGATCTTATATATAATCTCCTCTCCATCGATAGTAAGATAGAAGGTGAGGAGGCAGAGTTTAAAGAGTATATTGTTAGACTCGAAAAAATAATTAACGATTATATGACGTTCTTGACCGCATATGTGGACGGTGTTGTTTTCCGTTCAATATTAGTATCCGTTATAGTTGTGATTCTACTGATCGCAACTATAATTTTTTCCGGAACCTACACCGTCTACGAAATATTAAAACCTATCAGGATAATATACAGGTCTACTTCAAAGATAAAAGATGTTACAAAAACTCTTTCAAATATCGTAGAAAAAAAGGCTGCAACATCGATGCGTGTCACCAACTCCATCGATGGGATAAGAAAACTTATAAATTTGCAGAATGAATCCATTCTAAAATCGAGACGAGCCATAACAAAAATGGTTGAACATATCGGTAATATATCGGGTATCGCGAGCAGCAAGAAAATGTCAATAACAGAGATGAGGCGCAACATAGAACTCACCGGCGGACAACTTAACGCTTTTGTAAACACCATCTCAGATATAAAGAAGACTCAGGATGATATGGTTAAGATTGTGGATCTTGTGTCATCCATATCAGATAAAACGAGAATTCTTGCAGTAAACGCCGGAATAGAAGCCTCAAATGCCGGTGATTTCGGATTCGTCTTAAAAATAGTTGCACGCGAGATTAAGACTCTCTCCGCTCAGGTCGGAATGGGTGCAAAAGAGATCGGATCACTTATGGCAAGAAATCTTAAAACCATCGATTATGCAGTAGCAATGGGACATGAACTTAAAGCTGAATTTGACATTCTCCACAAAGAGATAGATAACAATGCTGTAACTACAATCGAGCTTATAACAGGTATTTCCGGTGTTAACAATGAAACAACAGATGTTAAATATCAGCTTGAGCGGCTTATCGAGGTTGCACAACAGGTTGAGATAACTGCTGCAGATATGACTTTACAGTCTGACAGTATGAGGGAGAGCATCAGAGATCTCATAAAAGTCAAGAGTCAGACAAGTGTTGCGATTAACAACATAGTTGACAATATAAACAGTTTGACCGACGACCATTCGTCGGGGCGTAGATCAGGATCGGGCGGAGCGGGAAATGTAGAGGCAGTATGATTCAATCAGAGAGTTATTGCGAGATCAACATGATTACTTCAAAATGGAATGACATCTTAGGCGAACTCGATTTTGCTTTTCAACCCATTGTGAACAGTTTTACCGGCGAGACTTTCGCTGTTGAAGCTCTCCTCAGGGGTGTTGATAGAGTCGGGTTTGAGAGTGTTCAGGAACTTTTTGATAATGCGTATGAGGATTCTATTCTCTTTAATCTTGACCTCTCCCTCCGCAGAAAAGCCGCTATGAAATTCGTGTCGATCCCATTCTATAAAAAAATTAAACTCTTTTATAATTATGATCCCCGCGTACTTGAGATGCCGGACTACATACAGTTTGAGACAGAGAAAATTCTTGACGACTTCGGCATAAAACACGATAATTTCTGTTTTGAAATTAATGAGAGATTTAAGATAAACTGTTTTGATTCCTTTAATTCAATATTTGATTTTATAAAGAAAAGGGGAATAAAGGTCGCTATCGATGATTTTGGTTCCGGATTTGCCGGACTTGAACTCTTTTACAACACAGATCCGGATTTTATAAAGTTTGACAAATTTCTGATAAATCAGATCAATGTTTATATGAGAAAGAAAGTTTTCTGTTCCAATATTATAAATCTTTCCCGCCTCCTCGGTGCAACTAATATAGCAGAGGGCGTTGAGACGGAGGAGGAATTTCATGTATGCAGAGATCTCGGCTTTGAATTAATGCAGGGTTTTTTTATCCAGAAACCGGTTACAGATATTTACGAGCTCTCGTTTATCAATGAAAAAGTCAGTCTGTCGGCGGTATATAAAAGACGGGATCTGCCGGGTGATGCGGAGTTAATCTCCCGCGAGGTGGTGGTTTTAGATACCGTTAATATTGATGATACATTTGCCAGTATATTTGACAAATTCTCTCATAAATTACAGTACAATTTTTTCCCGCTGGTAGACTCCGGGGGGTATCCTGTCGGCATAATCCATGAAAAAAATATAAAGAAATATGTCTATTCCCCATACGGAAAGGATCTCCTAAACAACAAATCGATAACAAAATCAATCAAAGAGTTTGCCGTAAAGTGTCCGGTGGCAGATATAAACACTCCTCAGGATGTAATTATAGAGATGTTCGTTGCCAACTCCGAGTCCGAAGGGGTTCTCATCACAAAAGATTTGAAGTATTTCGGATTTCTGTCAGCTAAGTCGCTCCTCAATATAATAAACGAGAAAAACATTTTTTATGCGAGGGAAATGAATCCACTCACAAAACTTCCCGGTAATGTTATGATAAGTTCTTTTATAGATGACACTTTCTGCCAGACCGATAAAAACTGTTACTACATCTATATGGATTTTGATAATTTCAAACCGTTTAACGATCGGTTCGGTTTTCGCCAGGGAGACAAGATCATTACTATTTTTGCCGAGATACTGAGACGTGAGATAAAAATCGACAGAGACAGCTTCATTGGTCATGTCGGCGGTGATGATTTCTTCATCGGTCTTGCTGGTTCAGATGATGTTATTATGGAGCTGAATAGAACAATTGCAGATATCATAAAGAAATTCGCAGATACAGCGGCAACTTTTTATGATCGAGCAGAATTTAATGCCGGTTTTTACAGATCAAAAGACCGGTACGGTGTAGAACGGGAGTTTGAACTTCTATCGGTAAGTGCCGCTCTGCTGCATATAAGAAAAGGGGAGCGCAATATAACAAAAGAGTCTGTTTCAGAGGTTTTTGCCGGTATGAAAAGCTCTGCTAAAAAATCTAAAGACAGAATTTTTATAAAAACGGTCTGAGTCAACATTCCACCCAAACAAGTCATCTCTTAAAAAAAGTAGCGATCTGCATGCCCTGACGGTTCACAAATCCCGGCAGACTCTTTCTGTTAAGTTTGATGAGTGTCAATACAAGTCCCGACACTATTCTGCTGAATAAAATCCTGTCTATAAATCTGTACTTTTCCGATCTCCTGACAAAGAGTTTTATGAGAATTCTCAGTAAGAACGAGTTGCGGAGTCTGTTCTGGATGTGAAATTTGTATGCATGTTTATATTTCAAGTTGTATCTTATCAGAAGTTTTCTGATGATTTTCAGCGTGTTTTTACTCTCATTCTTATAGAGTAATATCCGGCAATAAGCGAGCAGGCGGAATGTGTCAAAGTGAAAATCATAATTGTAAGGAAGTTTTAATCTGATCGCAATCTCCCTCATTTTTACCAGGTATTTAAAAGCAGCAAACGCAGATTTTATGCTTTTGCCGGGATGTTTGTTAAAAGAGTTAAAGAATGAGGCTGTGAAGTTGTTTATGTTAACGTTATCCCAGAAAACATAGAGGAGCGGAGGAACTCTGACTTTGTTGAAAAAAAGTTCGTTCTCAGCGAAATACTTATCATAGAGTATTTTCTTTATCGAGTTTTCGGAGTATTTGAGGAATGTTATGAAGTCCTCAATATTTTTTGAGCCGATTTTTGATGAGTAATGCCGCTTTATGATTTTATTAACAGACATATTATCTTTAAAAATTTTTATTGTAACAAGCGTGTTTAGTTCGTTCCAAAAAGCTCTCTTCTTGAGGAATGTATAATTCCGCGACGACGACCATCCGCCTGTCTGACACCAGACATTTATCCCGACAACGTTTTGTGCCGACCGGAGTTCCTTGTGATATTTCTTGTAATCAAACCCTACAAATCCCGGGTACTCTCCAAATCCCTCGTATTCACGGCGTTTCTGGAGTTCGATGATTTTATTATGGTTTGATGCGAAAAAAAGTTTGTTTAGATTTAGATATCTGAAAAAGTCAGCATTCCCGAATTTGAGCGAAATTATCAGATTGGGACTCATGAACCCATCAAATATCTTATGAAAAGTTTTCTCATTCCACAAAAGATCGCCGCACTGATACGCCCCAAGTGTCCATGTTCTAAATATCAGCGTTTTGTTTTCCCGCTCAAATATCGGCAGAAGTTTGCCGGTTAGTTTAACTGCGTCTTTTATCTTTTTTACGGCGATCCTGCTTTTGAAGTCACCGCCGACATCCTCGCCGTCCGACTCCCCTATTCTCATAACCAGCCCGGCGACCTGGGGAAACTCATCGAAAAGAGTCTCGCAGGATTGCCTAATCAGTTCGAGCGTTTTATCAAAACTGCTTCCAGTCACTTTTCTTATATATCTGTTTGAAAAGAAAATATCGGTTGTTATAAAAATTTTCACTCCGAATTCTTCTATTATATCAAAAACTTTGGCAAGCTCCTTTCTGTGTCTGCGGATTTTGAGCTTTAAGCTGCCGGGATAAAAATTGAAAGTCGTCAGATGGGCAAGATCATCGATTGTTACTGCATTAAATCCGAGTTTTGTAATTTTCTTCAGATATTTTCTGAGAAGTGTCCGGGCATCATCGTAGTGTTTTGTGATAATTTTGTCGCCGTTTTCGTAATGGTCATACGGCGTTTTTGACCAGTTGATTATCTCTTTTTTGTACCGTTTGATGAATGGTGATAATGAGTCTATGATAAATAAATTCATAGACATTATATAGATCATATTTGTTAAATGATTGTTAATTTTTATGAAAATCTAAACATTTCTTCAAATTTTCAGTTTAGAAGTTCCCTTTACTAAATAAACAAAAAAATATATAAGTTTCATAAAGAGGATGAATATTGGAACTTTTTGATCTATATAAAACGTGCCGGCTCTGTCCGAGGGAATGCGGAGTTGACAGGCGGCAAACCGTTGGTTTTTGCGGTGAATCGGATGTTGTTTCTGTCGATAAATTTTTACTACATAACGGTGAAGAACCGTGTATCTCATATGGGAAAGGTTCGGGTACGGTGTTTTTTAGCGGGTGTTCGCTGAAGTGCTCTTTTTGTCAGAATATGGAGTTGTCGCGGTCGCAAAGTCAAAATCACTATTCTCATGATGAATTTTATGAAGCTCTCGTCAAACTGATAGATGCCGGAGCAGTCAACCTCAATTTCGTCACTCCGGATCACTTTATGCCTCACATAATATGGGCGGTTAAGCGCCTCAGAAACAACGGATACAAACTCCCGATAATTTACAACTGCAGCGGATATGAAACTGTAGATCATCTCAAGCTGATTGCGGATTATGTTGACATTTATCTTTTTGACTATAAATTTATCGACACTGAAGGTGCTGCTTACTCGCTCCATTCTCCAGACTACCCGCAGCGGGCTTCAGAAGCGCTCCATTTTCTACATAAAACCTCCGGCAATCTCGTTCTTGATGCCGATGGCCATGCGTTGCGCGGGGTTCTTGTAAGGCATCTTGTTATGCCGGGTTTTGTGGAGAATAGTATCGGCGTTGTAAATGAGATGTTTTTTGAGTTCGGCAGTGATGTTTTTTTGAGTCTTATGTCGCAGTACTCTCCGGCGTTTCTCATCCGCGGCCACGAGCGGATCGATAGGCGGCTATCGTCTGAGGAGTATAACTCTGTTGTTGAACTTGTGAACTCTCTCGGTTTCAAAAACGTTTATCTGCAGGATATGAGTGAGGACAACGATCCGTATCTGCCAGACTTCGCAAGTAAAAGTAATTTTGGTGTGTGGTAGTGTTTATGCCGGCCGTTTTTTGATCGCTTTTCTCGGTGGAATGTCAAAAATCTTGATAAAATCCATGATTGTAACCGACTGATCGGAGTCTACGAGATTACCGATAAATCCTAGCAGATTCGGGTCTAATCTGAAATTTTCTATATCATATTCTTTTGTAATTTCATCGATGCTGCTAATGTGAAAGGTTGTTTTGTTCGATGTGATATCGATTAATCTCATTGCAGTTCCGGCAGCGATAGCTCTTATTTCTATAGATGACAGATTTAAATCATGATTTAATGACGTTTCCAAGTTTATGGTTTCAACTTTGTTATTTGCCGTCATTAGTGGAATGTGGCAAAGTATGAAGAATAGTAAATCTTTTAGTTTACTGTCTGATATTTTTATCATAGATACATGATAAATAAAGATTGTTAATTTAAAATTAAAATTAATAAAAAAAACGTTCCGTAATTTAAACTGTAAAGCGGAACGTTTTTTTATATAAATATAAAGTTTATAGTCTGATAGTCAGTCCGGCAACGAGATTAGTATCCTTAAAATCTGTCCCGCTGAATCCCGGAGCGGCAAACATTGAGACTCGTTGTTCTTTCCTTTTATTCTCTTTGTAGTCGTCTTTAGCTGCCGTTGCGGCAAATTCTATAATAGTTGCAACTATTTCGAGTACAGCCACGAAAGCGCATGTAATAAGTGGGCCTGTAGTATATGTCCATATATCTTTATAAAAAAAGTACAGTATAGGAGAAACCATGGTTCCTATTACTATTGCTGATAATCCATAAACAACAGTCAGTGCAATCGGTCCGCCATACGGTGCCGTACCGATTGCAGCTGAGGCCATGGTAAGTCCCAGGAATAACGGCATAAGCATATAGTTATTTGTATTTGCACTAAAAACAAGTCCGCTTATAAGAACCGATAATGGCGCTGTTATCGCAAGTGTGTAACCAGGAAAGAAGACGGAATCATACACATCGGAAGCCTCTTCTTCTATTTCTTTCTTTTTCTCTCTATTAGCTTTTTTTATAGCTTTCTTTGTTTGTTTTTGAGTGAACTCTTCTGAGTCGGTAACTACTATATCATCTTCGTTATCTGAGCTGTTCACCTCATCAGAATTGCCTCCGGTTTTCTTATCTTTTTTCACCTCTGTTTTTGCAGTCTCAACAGGTTTGGAGTTGTTGGCAGCTGCTGTTTCCGTCAGATAATCTGCTTCTGTCTGAAATATTTTCTTGATACTCGAC
>JBFZEO010000046.1:0-4512 GCA_041306845.1 Spirochaetota bacterium | reverse complement strand
TCTCATTTTAAAATCCTCCTCTTACATTTAGTAACGCTTCTTTTTCTACTTATCTATAAATTCCTCATCATCCTCAAAGGATATTTTTTTAGCCGTTTTTTCCTCTTCCTCATCAGAACTCTTCAAAAGTTTAGGATTATCAATCTTCTTTTCTTTCTCGATATAAGTTATCCTTCTGACTGGTTTTGCTGTTTTCTTCCCGGACTTGACTTTACCCGATGCCGATTTTTCATCAGACTTTTCATACTCCCCACCGGTCACTATCAGAAATAGATTTTCAACTATTCCATTGAGCATCTCAACCTGCGACATCAGTTCCTCCGCAGAACTCGCTGTCTCCTCCGCAGAACTCGCATTCGACTGAACAACGTTGTCAAACTGGATTATCGCCTTGTTCACCTGGCTTATCCCGATATCCTGCTGCTTGCTCGCTGTCTCAACCTCTTTGGACATCTCCGTCAACTTCTTTGTGTTCAGCAGGATCTCTTTGAACGTCTCGGCAAGCCTCTTCGCTGTGTCGAGTCCCGACTCCGTCTTGTTTATAGACTCTTTTATCATCTTCGCCGTCTCTTTCGCTGACTCAGCACTCCTGTTCGCCAGGTTCTTCACCTCATCTGCTACAACAGCAAACCCCATTCCCGCCTCGCCGGCACGCGCTGCCTCAACTGCCGCATTCAGAGCAAGCATGTTTGTCTGGAATGCGATGTCCTCTATCACATCGATTATGTTTCTTATCTCATCTGATGACTTGTTGATATCGCTTATCGACGCAAGCATCTCCTCCATCTGAGTGTGACCGTTCTGGGAAACCTCCGACGTCTTCTCCGCAAGAATGCTCGCCTCTTTCGCATTAGCCACATTCTGCTTAACCATAGACGCCAGCTCCTCCATCGAAGCTGTTGTCTCCTCAATCGACGACGCCTGCTCTGTCGCTCCGTTCGCTATCTCCTGAGATGACCCGGACAGCTCGTCTGACGCAACGCCGATCTGAGACGAACTCGATGACAGTTCCGAAACAATATTAGTTATCGGTCTGCTGACGCCAATTGCTATGAGAAAACTTACAACTACTGACACAACAAGAATTACAAAAGCAAGGATAATACTTATCCACATAGCAGTCAGTGATCCTGACAGTAATTCATTTTCATTAACAGTTGCACATATTATCCAGCCGCTCTCCGGCACAGCACTTGAGTACAGATATTTCCAAGTACCTTTGTAATTATTTCTCTGAAATAACTCTTTCTTCTCAATCGCTCTCAATCTGAAATCATCCGGATTTTTACCGTCAAGGATTATTGATTTATCTCTCGGGTGGAATATAAATTGTGCTTTAGTATCTATTATATAAATATAACCAGTCTTACCGACTTTAATATCCTGAAAACTACCGACTGCGAACTTTTCCCAATCAACAGATAGAACCACCAGACCAATAGGTTTGCCCGATTTATTTTTTATCTGATATGAGATCGTAAAAACATATGTGTTTGAGCTTATAGATTTGACAACTGTATTATCGATAAACGGTTCATCATCATAGCGGCGTCCCCAAAAATTATACTTTGTAACATTACTGCCGCCGATTGCATTCTTTGCATCAATTAAGGAAATTCCGGTATCGATGTCAGCAATAAATATATTCTGAAACTCTCCGTATATATCAGATTGAAGTTTCAGATAATCCATAACAATTTGTTTATCTTCAGGTGATCTGCTTTCCAGATAATTTATAACCCGCTGAGTAGTTGCAACAGCTTTTATCTGTTTCGTTTTCTGCTGCAGCCACTCCGAACATAATCTTGCATTATCATCTGAGATTGTTCCCAGAGACGACCTTGCAGTATCTTTACTTGCCGCAATGTTGAACACTGCAGAAATAACCGTTATCACAGTAGCGATAACAACACCAACAACGAGAGTTGTCAAAAAAAACTTTGACATTAATGATAAATTCTTCTTTTTCAAAATATTCTCCTTGACATATACGCTTCTAATTCTTAACATCTTTTAAAATAACGAAATCATCCTCACTGAGTACCTTTTCTATATCAAGTACAACCTTTATCCCGTCTGTAGTTTCAGCAATCCCTTTTATATATTCAGCTTTAATTTTAGATGTAATATAAGGAACTTTCGATATCTTCTCTTCCGATATGTTAAGTACCTCCTCTATAACATCGACAATAACTCCGATGTACATATTGTCTCCATCTACCTGGAGCTCAACAACGATAATACTTGTTCTCTTTGTGTAATCTTTGCCTTGAAACCCAAATTTAAGCCGCAGATCTATAATCGGGATTATCTGCCCGCGAAGATTTATTACACCTTTGATATAAACCGGCGTCTGAGGAATGGGAGTTATATCACTCATCCCCATAAGTTCCTTTACTTTGAGTATATCCATGCAATACGACTCATTCTCAAGAACAAAACTCAGAAATCTCGCCCCGCTAAGGAGTTTCCTTTTAGTTATTTCCATAAAGTCCCCCCTATATCAGCTTTTTTATTGCCCCGAGAAGTTTATCCGGATCACACGGTTTTATTATCCAGCCGTTCGCTCCCGCATCCTTCCCCTGCTGTTTTCGTTCGTCTTTCGTCTCGGTAGTCAGCATAAGAATGGGCGTTTTTGCGAATTTTGCATCTTTCCTCAACTCACCCACAAGTGTTATCCCATCCATAACCGGCATATTAACATCGAGCAAAAATAGATCGATAGATTTACCCGCAGCTTTATTGAGAGCATCCTGCCCATTCTCAGCCTCAAGCACTTCGTATTCGGCAACAAGTGATGATTTCAAAATACTCCTTATCGATGTCGAATCATCCACTAACATTATTACCTTCATAAAACCCTCCTATTCCATCTTAAAAAAAATCAATTTCACTACTATTATTGCGATTCAGATCTATTTTACCATTCAGTCTTAACCTGGCAATCGCCTCCTCGAGTGCATCAAGCTCCCTCGACGTAGTCAGCCGCTCTCTGATTTTATAAGCCATCTCTCTGATCCTGCCGGCATCGTTCTCCATGGGAATGGTACCTTCGTCAGCAATCTTTTTTATCATCTGATCAAAATAGTCAGTCACGGCAAGATCAAGATTCTCAATCTCCTGAACGGTTATCTCATGCAGCTGAACAACCGGATTAATCTTAGTTATACTTCCGGATACATTATCTGTAAGTTTTATAGTTGTCCGGTAAGTGTCTATAAACTTGTTATAATAACCGGACAGTAAATCATAAAAAGCATCAAATTCCTCTTTTTGCCCGTTTATTTTGTTTACTATGAGCTTCTCCTCACTCAAAAAGCTCTCCGATGACTCTTTTACAACCATCTTTGATTCATTTACAGTCATGGTAATCTCTTTAACAAAATTTTGAGTATGATCGGATAATTTCTTTATCTCACCTGATATCACTTTAAATCCCTTACCGTGTTCCCCCGATCTCGCTGCCTCTATCGCCGCATTTATAGACAAAACATTAATCTTTTCCGCAATACTCTGTATCTCAAGAGAGTTCTCATAAATTTTCTGAATTATATTATTTATAGCGATAAATCTGTTCTCTATATCTCTATAACTGTCTGTAACACTTTTATATACCGCTGAGAAATCGTCATTCATCCTGTTATTTGTAGCTACGAGTTTCTTAAAATCGGTCTGATTTCTAATCTCATCTTCATTGATGCTTACTTCCGCTATAAATTTCTCAATGCTGTCTTTAATTGAAAGGAGTTCTTTAGAAATAGGAACTGTTGTTGATGAGATGTTAGTGATTATTGATTTGAGAAGAGAATCTATAGACTCTCTATAAAAGAGCATAGATGACGTTATCTCAGAACATATCCCATTCTTAGAGTCATCCGCCTGAACAGATACTGCCGGAACATAAACGGCAATTCTATCAATAATTTTCTTTAGATCCGGCTCTCCGTCAAATGTAATACCTAATTTTACAGCAAGTATATCTGATATTTTCTTAACATCTTCAGTTGTAGCTGAAACACTTAGTGTTTTCTCAAAAGACTCCTTTTTTTCACCTGCAACAATCACGACAAGGATAATATCAAAAATAACAAACATAACAGGAGCAATCCATTCGGAACCTGAAAACACAACAAAAGAAAAAACAAAAACCACAACCGTAAAAAACAGAGAGAGAAGAACAACTAAGCCTGATTTCCCTTTAAATACACTCATACGCCATCCTTCTGACTCTTATCTATCAACTCCTCGATATCGAGAACGAGGCCGATCTCACCGCCTGACAACACCGTGCCGGAGGAGATCCCCTTCAAATTTTTAAATTTACTGCCGAGCGATTTTATAACTATCTCTTTTTTTGATATAATCTCATCTACAAGGAATGCAAATTTCTTCCTGTCATTATTTTCAACAATAACTGCGATATCAGTAGCTGTCTGATCTTCGCCGATCATGAGCAGCTGTTTTGTATTTATAACGGGGATTATCTCCTCGCGCAGATTTATGATGTCAATT
>JBFZEO010000034.1:0-2584 GCA_041306845.1 Spirochaetota bacterium | reverse complement strand
TAATGTTAATAGAGATGCGATAAATCTTTGCTCCGTTATCGGCATGAGTCTTGCCGAGTTTATAGAACTCTCCATCAATGCAATGAAAGAAGTTGCTGCGGAGATCGGCTTGTAGAGGTTTTTGATGTGTTTTGTTCGGCATATAATCGGACTATAAAGGGGTGTGATATGAAAAAGGCAGCTATAATAGCGGTTGGTTCGGAGCTGATGCGCGGTAAGATGGATGATACAAACTCCACGTATCTGGCAAGATGGCTTTTTGACAGGTCGATAAGCGTTGTTATGAGGATGAATGCTCCTGATACGATAGAGGGGATTGTTGATGCTCTAAAAAACTCTTCCGGAGCTGATGTTGTTATCTGTACCGGCGGGCTTGGTCCTACCGATGACGATCTCACCCGCGACGCTCTTGCCGCCTATCTCGGAACAAAACTTGTATTTGATGATGAGATGTGGGTTTACATAGAGTCTCTTTTTAATAATCGCGGAGTTACTATTTATAATTCTAACAAGAGGCAGGCGTTTTGTCTCGAGGGCGGCGAGTTTCTCCGTAATAAACATGGCACCGCTCCGGGAGTCTACATAAATAAAAACGGGATGATCTACATTCTACTGCCTGGACCGCCAAAAGAGAACCGCCCTATGATCGAAAACGAGATGGCGCCTAAACTCCTCAAGGATCTCAACATAAAAGAGAGACTATTTAAAACTGTTTATAGAGTCTACGGAACGGGAGAGAGCAGGATTGCCGATCTTTTTGAGAATGAGAAAACTGACCTTGAAGTGGGATACTATTTTACAGCAGACGGTTATATCGAACTTCATTTTATAAAAAATATTACGGATGACTCGCAGATAGAAGGGTACCGTAAATCTATAAAACATTTTACCGATCTTCTCGATAGGGAGGATATTTTTTACACGGATGATATCGATCTTGAACTCGCACTTTTTAACATTCTACAGAAAAACGGTAAGACTATCTCCTTTGCTGAGTCGATAACCGGCGGTGCGATGTCAGGTAAACTTGTTAAGGTTCCCGGAGCTTCCGTGGTGCTCTCCGGCGGGGTGACTGCTTATTCCAATGAGATTAAAGAGTCAGTATTGAAAGTCAGTTCTAAGACACTCCAGAAATATGGGGCTGTTTCGGAGGAGACGGTGAGAGAGATGGCGGCCGGTTGCAAGAAGATATTTAAGACGGATATAAGTGTTGCGGTGTCAGGGATTGCCGGGCCGGACGGGGGGAGCGAGAGCAAACCTGTCGGATTGGTTCATATCGGCATCGATATAGACGGCAAATCTTCATTCTATAAGAACGTTTTTTACGGCGACAGGCTCGGTATAATCAATAGGACGATTATCTTTGTTTATGAACATATTATCAGGGAGCTTCAATAATTTTTAATTTGCCGTGATTTGTAAATTTTACCCAACTGGGTAAAGCTTACAAATCTGAGCCGGATGTTTAGTCAACTAAAAATCATAAAATATCAATAACCCGTTTGCAGTATATCGTAACACTCTTTTTGTTTTTCATATCTGTGCAGAGCAGGAACCACTTCTTGCCGATCCACACCGGTGCAAGCGGCAAAAGATGGAGTTTTACCTCGGTGTTTTCCTGTGTTTTATAAAGACATTTAAACGGTTCGGCGGCACTTATCACTTTGCGCATCTGCAGAGGGATGTAGTGATTCATGATCTCCGTCTCACCGGAAAATCCGTATTTCTTGACGAGATCTGCGGATGTTAGTCCCCTCATGTCTTCCTCAGCGAGCATCTCAAAAAAAACTTCCTTTAACATCTGAGTATCGTATAGTGCACGATGGAGTTCTCCGTCCTCTTTTATTCCGTATTTTGTCATGAGGTTCTTAAGTCTGTGTCTATCTTTAGGGAATAGTGATTTTGCCATTTTTAATGTGTCAATAGAGTGCCAGTCAGAGAAGCACACCCCATTCCGCGCAAACTCGGAAGAGAGAAAGCCGAGATCAAAGGCCGAGTTATGAGCAACAAGGACTCCGTCCCCGATAAAATCCCTTATCTTATTTATCATATCGGCGTCAAACTCCGGTGCGTCAGCTACATCTTCGTTGTAAATGTTGTTTATGCGGCTCGCATCTTCAGGGATAAGCATTAATGGATTGATAAATGTCTCAAATGTATCTTTTACGCTTCCTCCCGAAACTTTTATGAAGGCAGCCTCTATAACTCTGTCGCCCATGAGCGGGTTGAGTCCGGTTGTTTCAAGGTCAAAGAATATGTAGTCGGCATTAATCGCATTCTGCGCAAATAGAGACAGCATTTATAGGCTCCTTATTTTCTGCTGTAAAACAGGTAACAATCAAAGTAATAATTAATAATATTTATTAGGAATTTTATCAAGTGTATTTCTATGGTTAGTCATAGTAAACGTATGAAATCTTCCATAATAGATATCAAAAAGTTCACCTCATATGTGGTAAAGATTTTTTATATTTTTGTAATCGAAAATCAACGCTCCCGTAATTAATAATATTAAGGGGGATTTTATGGACGATACAGAATATGAAAGGTTTCATTTTAAGATTGATGAGGAGCTCAAGGCGAA
>JBFZEO010000031.1:0-11764 GCA_041306845.1 Spirochaetota bacterium | reverse complement strand
GTCGCGAACTTTTATGGAGGGATACGGTACTTTGCGGCAGCTCACCTTCGGAATTCTCGATATAAATTATTTTACTACTGATCCGGAAACTATCGATGATATAAAATCATTTGAGGATAATGTAACAGCTCGGACAACCGTTATTCCGCCGCTGCCGGGGAGTATGATGAGTACAGCGTTCAGTCATATTTTTAGTGGCGGTTACTCTGCCGGGTACTATAGTTATAAGTGGGCAGAGGTTCTTGATGCCGATGCGTTTGAGTATTTTAAGGAGAATGGGATATTTAACAAGGAGATCGCAAATCTTTTCAGGGATCACATTCTCTCAAAAGGCGGAACAGAACACCCGGCTGTGCTGTATGCCAAGTTTAGAGGCGCCGAACCATCGATAGAGCCGCTGTTAAGAAGGAGCGGTTTTATCAAATGAAAAGGCTGATATGTTTGTTGTTTATCGCAATTGTTATATTTACGGGATGCAGGAAAAGTGAAACGAAGCAGGAACGACGGATTGTCTCCCTTGCGCCGAGTCTGACAGGGATAATCTTTGAGCTCGGTGCCGGAGGACTGGTTAGCGGAGTTACAGACAGTTGTGTCTATAAAGACCAGTTGGAAAAACTTGTATCGGAAGGAAAGATAATAAGGATTGCCGGATTTAACAGCATAAATGCTGAGAGGATCGCCTCGATAGCTCCGACAGATGTTTATCTGACTGACAGCGTACCTATGGAAGTTTATCAGTCACTTGTGAGGATAATCGGCAAGGAAAAAATCCATTCATACAAACATCCGCGAAAAGTGGAAGATATAATAACGATGATAACCGAAATATCGGCGACTTTGGGCAAAGAGAGTGCCGGCGCCGAAATCACGGGAAGGATGCGGCGACAGCTCGATGATGTGAAGCTAAAATCTGCGGGCATAAAAAAATGTCCCACCTTCGTAGCTGAGATCTACTATCCGCCGTTTATGACTGTGGGCAAAAATACTTTTATAGCGGATCTGATCTCGTTGGCTGGGGGAATTTCGGCTGTTGATTCGAATACCGATTGGCCGTCCGTCTCTCTTGAGGATATCTTGAGAATGGATCCGGATGTTATCATACGGTTAAATCATTCCAGAGAGGGAACGGCGGCTATCAAGCAAATTTATGATACGAGACGTGTTTTTTCTCCGTCAAATATTGATATATATCTGCAGCCCGGGATTTATACCGTTGATGCCGTCGTCGAGCTGAATAATTATATTGTGGAGAATGGGCCTAATTTTGATTAAGAAAAATGATACTCTATTTATAATAATTTTATCTGTGGTTCTTGTTGTAACAGGAATTCTTTCTATAGGGATCGGATCTACATTCATCCCGCCGGAAAGGGTAATAGGTGCGTTTATCGATAACTTGTCCGGCGGCACTTTGACAAACGATGTACTGATCGTTCTGAAGATAAGACTACCGCGGATACTGCTCGCTGCGATAGCCGGAGGGATACTCGCAATCTCCGGCCTCATATATCAGACTGTCTTAAAAAATCCGTTGTCGGAGCCGTTTACGCTCGGAGTTTCATCAGGAGCTGTACTTGGTGCCGCCGTTTCCGTTTTTATATCAGATTTTTTTGTAGGTTATAGGCTTCCGTATTTCCCATTCGCACTGGCAGGAACTCTCATTGTCGTGATGATAATTTTTTTTGTCAGTCAGAGAGCCGGTATCAATCTGTTTTCTCTGCTATTTATCGGGATAAGCCTCTCGTTAATTTGCAATGCTCTTATAACTCTGTTTTTTTCTATTCTCGGCAACAGGTCGTATGATGTGATTATGTGGTCTTTCGGGACTTTTTCCAATCCGCAGTCCGGGCAGGTTCTCGCCGGGGCTGTTGTCATTCTTGTCATACTTTTTGCGGTTTTGTTCGTAGAGGCGAGGACTCTTGATGTAATGTATCTCTCCGATGAACTCATAAAAACGTCAGGTGTAAATATAAATTTCAAGCGGGGTTTTTTCTTTTTAATAACGTCGATCGGTACAGCATATATCGTCTCCTACTGCGGCATAATAGGTTTTGTCGGGTTGATAGTTCCCCATATCGCAAGACTGCTTTTTAGCGGCCGTCACAGGATTTTACTTCCCGCATCTTTTCTCATCGGTGCAACACTTCTTCTCATATCTGATGATTTGTCGAGAACAGTTGTTGTTTTATTTACAAATTACGGAGGCGAACTTCCGATCGGTGTCGTTACATCTCTTATCGGTGCGCCGGTTTTTATATATCTGATACTCAGGCGGGGGCGAGTATGAAGTGTGTTGAGTTGAATGGGGTTAGTTTCGGATACAGCGGTGCAAAATCTAAAATATTTGACAACATAAACATTTCAGTTAATAAAAGTGCGATAACCGCTATATGCGGCAGAAACGGTGCCGGTAAATCTACACTGCTTAAACTGATCGCAGGTATTAATAAAGCTGCATCGGGTAGCGTGATTATTGACAATAAAGAGATCAGAGCATATCACAAAAGAGAGCTTGCATTAAAGATGGCATACGTTGATCAGAATTTTAATCAGGATTTGCCGTTGAAAGTAGCTGATATTATAAATCTGGGTAACTATCCGCGCGAGATGATCGTTCACGATAATCGGAGAGAATTTAATTCACACTTTAGAGATGCAACTGACTCTACCGGAGTCAGGTATCTGCTTGACCGCAACTACAATTTGTTGTCGGGCGGTGAGAAGCAGAAGGTGATGATTGCGAGGGCTGTCTGTCAGAGTAGTGAAATAATCCTCCTTGATGAACCCACATCGTCGCTTGATATTGGCAACAAAGTGGAGATAAAGGAACTTCTTTTAAAATTCAACAAACAAAACGGCAGCACGATTATCATGGTGAGTCACGATCTCAACGAGGTTTCCGCAGTTGCAGATTATACGATCCTTGTTGACGGCAATAAAATAGTTACTGGTCGAACCGATGATGTTCTTTCTGATGTTAATCTTGAGGCGTGTTTTTATACCAAGATAAACCGTTTCTATGAGAATGGGAGAGTAGTCTTCTATTATTAGGTTACTTCAGAAACCTGTATTTTTATCCTATGGTCAAAATTTACAATTCCCCGGCCGATATTAAAAGTAATCTATTGCAAAGTTCGACTCAATGTAAACTTTAAAATCTCTATTGCCTATTTTAGAATATTTAACTATTATGATTTTTAGTTACCGGTAGAGTATTTTCGGCAGCTTTTTAATTTTATTGGAATGGTGTTTTAATGAATACAAAGACCAAATTGGTTTCGGCTAAGTTTATAAATTTTCTTGTCGGAGCAACTCTGATTCTTTTTGTGATACGGATTATGCTTATCCAGGTGGGATTTTATAAATATCAGGGACAACTAAAAGATATTTATATCGGCATATCAGAGTTTGAGTCAGGATTGCTCAGTATGTATTCTGAGAGTGAAGCAGCATTCGAGGGAAGATCGGATCAAAAAGATTTTAGTCTTATAAATAGTTTGCTTGTAGATTTGAATAATATAAAGTTGGAATACATTAAAATAACCGGTAAAACAGAGCCGTTATTTGATGATATAAATAAGAATCTTGATGGGGTTGCTGAGGATTTGGAGAACTCCATAAGGAATAATGACTCGATATTACTAAGAGAAACTCAGAATAAGCTGATCGAAATAAATATTAAAGTCGACCTTATTGAAGATAAAATTATTGTTGAAGATAGATTTGTTGATAAAAAAGTTGAAAATCGGAAGAAGATGAACACAATTTGTATAATTGGCGTCTTTGCTGTTTTTATACTTGTTAACCTTATCTATCATTTTTATACCGGTAAACAGTTAAAACATTTTAACAAGATTAAGTTTTTTTCCGGATTGATGAAGCTGGTGGCAAAAGGGGATCTGTCGGAACGGTATCCTATAACCAGTGTCGTGTGCAGTGAAGTTATGAAGTGCGGTAATGAGGCCTGCAGTATTTATAATAGTGACGGTAAATTTCAATGCTATTTTAAAGCAGGTTCGTATGGTCCAGAATTTGGTAATAAGATAGAGTGTCAGGCTCTTCTTAATGGTACATATAAGAAATGTAATTCCTGTCCAGTGTTTAAAGACCAGATAAAGGATGAGGTCGATTTTATCGGTGCCTGGTTTAATAATTTTATCGATATCTTTAGTGAATCTGTCAAAAAAGGCAGGGATATATCGGTTAAAACAAAAAGAATTAGTGATAATCTTAATACGATTTGTGAAGATGTTAGTTCCGATGCTATGGGAATATCAAAAAAGATAGATATTGTAAAAAACAACACTGAAAAACTAAATTCTGAGGTTCAAAATTCAAATGCCTATATCGAAGGTGTAAGAGTCTTTATAAAAGATGTAAATGCTGAGATTAAGGAACAATCAGATATAATTAATAACTCAACGAATTCTATAGAAGAGATGCTTGGTGCTGTCAGGTCTATAAGCGGGATAACGAATGAGAAAAAAAATCTTTCTGACAGGTTGTCCGGTCTTGCCGAGGATGGAATTAACTCTATGAGGCAGACAAAAAAAGATATTAATAATATTTCTGAATCTGCTAGGTCAATAATGGAGCTGATAACTCTTATCGGGAATGTTACCGAGAGAACTAACTTGCTTGCTATGAACGCTGCGATTGAAGCTGCTCACGCCGGAGAATCGGGTAGGGGGTTTGCTGTTGTTGCCGGTGAGATAAGAAAGCTCTCGGAGCAGACAAGAAATAACTCAAAAAACATAAATGCATCACTCGTGCAGATAATAGAACAAATTAATAATACCGCGGGAAGTACGGATAAAACATCTGTATTGATAGAAAACATACTTGGCGGAATAGTAGAGCTCGCCGGGGGCATGAGGGAGATAAATTCACAGATGAGCGATGTTGCTATGGGAAGTGAAAAAATAAGCAGTGTTCTTTCTAAGATTGTGAATTCTACAGAGGTGGTTTTATCATCGGCGATTAATTTATCTACCGGGATAGAGGGAATTAATTCTTCCATTGAAACAGTTGATGAGCTTACTAAGATAAATTCAAAAAACTACGATGACATATCAAGGGAAATGGATGAGATCTCCTCGCAATCCATTCTGCTGACAAAGATGGCAAGTGATAACAGTCAAAATATCGATAATCTCGCTAAAAACCTGTCAATATATAAGATAATTGATGAGAAAAAGAATGGCGTGTAGGTGCAAATATAGAGCTTTTCTAGATAAGAAATTTGGATCAAATATCAAAGAAAAAAGTTTAGTTTATCTCGACAATAACTCGACAACCCATCCTGATCCGGTTTGTACCGCAGCTGTCTTGTCGGCGATTAATGATTTTTATTACAATCCGATGAGTATTCACAGGGGCGGAATCGCCGTTTATAATAAGATAGAGTCTGTACGGAGTGTCTATGCGGAGCTGTTTTCGTGTAAACCGGAGGAGATTTTCTTTGCTCCGTCGGGCACTCAGGCAATCTATATGGTTCTGAGGAGTTTGGCAGGCGGCACTAAAAGAAAGAATATTATATCGACAGTTGTTGAGCATGCCGCAGTAAGGGACAATGTCAACATTCTCACAAAAAAGGGACGGAAAGTTGAACTGCTGCAGGTTGACTCAAATGGTGTTGCGGATCTGGAGCGGCTTGAAGTTTTGTGTAGAATGGGTGAGGGCGGTTCAGTTTTGATTTACTCTCCGGTGAACCATGAAACCGGCGCAATCCAGCCGGTTAAAAAGATATATGAGATATGCAGGAGAAACAATGTCGGCGTTATCATGGACGGTGTTCAGGCGGCATCGAGACTTGCTCCGGATGAATGGAATCGGTTCTTTGATGCGGCAGTTGTGAGTCCTCATAAATTTTACGGATTGAAAGGGATAGGCGTTGTTTGCGTCAAAAACGGATATAGATTAAAAAGGATTGTCGGCGGCGGCGGACAGGAGGATGGATTTTTCCCCGGAACGCAGAACACGCCCGGTATAATGGGAGCTGGTTCAGCCGCCGAGATTTTATTAAAAAACCATAAGGATGATCTGGTATTTTACAATTCACTGGTAAAAGATCTTGAGCATTTATTAAAAAAATCTGATATAAATTATCTAAGAGAGTCCCCGGATAACTCATGTGCGGGCGTTATAAACATATCTCTACCGGAAGTTACCGATATGAACGGTTTTTTTTCATTCCTCTATGAAAAAAACATCGCGTTAAGCAGGTTCGCTGCGTGTGACAGTAATGTTAGGAAACCGTCAGAGATTTTATCGGCAATGGGGCGTGACCGGAAGAGAGCATTGACTTCACTGAGGATTTCATTCGGCCGTTTTAATAAAAGGGAAGATATATATTATTTTATTAGTGTTCTTAAGGAGTATTTTAAGATAAAATAGTAAATTATATTTCATTAGGAGCAATATGTTTTTATCATATTTATCATTTTTTACATTCCTTTCAAGCATATTTATAGGTATCACCGGATATGTTCTTGCTCCGGAGTCAAAGGTGAATAGGGCTCTGGCGTTTTATGTTTTTATACTGTCGTTCTGGTCATTTGCTGATATTTTTTATAATATTTCAACCGTTGATAGTGTGACCTGGTTCTGGTACAAGGTTGAGGCTGTCGGCTGGTGCGGGATGATCTCGGGGATACTCTATTTCTTCCTCGTTTATTCTAATTACTGGGACAGAACTCCATTCCCCGTTAAACTTATCATATTTATATATCCGGCTATAATTTATGTACTGGTTTTGTTCAATGTCGGTTATATTACGGGCTTTGAACAGGGAGCACTCGGCAAAATAGAACACATAAACATCTATTCTCCGGCAAGTTTTATGGTTTTTGCCGGCAGCATATCGGCATCGATAATCGGTTTAGTTTTTGTGAACCTCGCCAGAATCAAGAGTAAATCTAACAGATTTCGTAAGCAGGCAAAATGGTTAATTGTAGTGTCGATTATTTCTGCATCCATAGGGCCGATAACAAATCTGCTGCCGCTTATTACTAATGTTGAGTTTCCGTCTCTCGGCAGTTTTTTTGCGCTGTTTTTTATCGCCGGAATAGTTCTTCTTATGTTCCGATACAGACTGCTCCGTCTCGACTTTCAGCTTTTTAAAGACGAACTTATGGATTCTGTCAGTGATATCGTTGTGATAATATCGGGAGAGTGCAAAGTTATCAGGGCAAATAAGATTATGTTTGATAAATTAAATATCACTACTGATAATCCGGAAGGATTAGATATTTCGGATCTTTTTATTGAGAATGAACTTGTTAATGAAAATATCGGGTTGGCTGTAAGTAAGCGAAGTAAGGCTGTTCTCAGACAAACTTTTATGAGAAGAGTTGATTCGGATGATCTGCTTATCTCGATGACGATCAGTCCAATTTTTGATAAATTTGACGACTACATAGGATCGATACTGATCTGCAGAGTTTTAAATGAGTACGAAACAATCTTCACCCTTTACAAGATTGCACCTCAGGAGAGAAAAGTAGTTCTCTCTGTAATAAAAGGTTTGAGCAACAGGGAGATCGCTGATGTACTGGATTTGTCTGAAGGAACTGTAAAAAATTACATTTACAACATCTTCAAAAAAACGAATTCCTCAAATAGAGCGGAACTTATTCAGCTATTTTCAATATAGGGCATCTCTAATAACCTCATTTGGTTTCATACTCGTTCTTTTTCTCATATACTTCGTCGCTGAAATTCCCACATAAATAGATTATGCTGTGGTTTCAGCTTCTCGTCCATGAGAAAAACTACTTTGTTTGAAATGCAAAGCAGGTTATTAGAGGTGCCCTATAAAATTCTACTTTAATAATACCGTCATCTAAATATAAACAATATTTCAAATTTATTTATGCAAATAGTGACTTTATACACTATGCAAAAATTTGTTTTTTATCTGTTTTGATATTATAATCGACCTGTTTTGTGCACATAGATTAAGTGTACAAAAAAATATTTTACTAAGAAGGATTAGACAGATGAGAAAAATTTTGATTGCAGTTTTGTTTTGTGTAACAACCGCAACATTCATGCACGCGGGCAAAACGGAGGTTTTTATTTCGCTTATTAAGAATAATTACAAAAAATGTGAAGTAATAAATCTTACCTATTTGAATGGATTAATACCGGCAGTTGTTCCTATCAAGACAGAGGACTTAACATCATTAGTTGTAACCGGTGAAGTTCTTAAAATATTCTACAAGAACAAGAAAAATGATTCTTTTGAGTTTTATCAGGCGTTAAACAGTATCTACAACGTAATGCTTGTCAAAGGAAAGAAGTCAGATGTTTTGACAATATTCTTTGGGGAAGCAAAGTTCTCTGCCGAGCTTAGCAGCATAGTTCTCGGTAAATATAAGTCATGTGAAACATTGATTTATATTAATCCAACATTAAACGCTCCGATTCCGACAAAAGTTGACAACATCGCGTCTCTTGGACTCGAAGGAGATGTATTGCACATTGAAACTAAAGACAAATGGTCTATTTATCAGGCAATGTCCGGATTAAATTATGTTCTTTATACAACAAATTTTGATGAAAAGAAGAATACCTCAAAGTCAACCGTTTTGCTTTTCACATTTGGTGCAACAGACTCAAAAACGATCGGTAATAATGTAATTTCAAGATATAAAACTTGTGACACGATAACTTCGCTTGGAGTTCCATTTCCCCCTATTTCTGTTAAAGACGTTAAGTCTATAGGGCTTGCGAATGGTGTTCTTAGTGTTGAATACGTCAGCGGAGCTTTCTTCTATCAGGCAATCGAAGGTGTTAAAAACATTACGATAAAAGAGATTCTTGGTTTGAATAACATGATTCTTACATTCTAAAGTTTATTTTGTAGAATAATTTAAGAGAGCCGCAAACTGATAGTTTATCGGCTCTCTTTATAAATTTATATTTGATTATTAATAGTGATTTTATTTGGGGCGGGAGCAGGGATTGGCAAAAGAGTTTTAATCTGCATTTATTAGCAGTTAGAATTCTTTGCCTTTTTTTATTAGCGCAAATAGATATTCACTTTTTAGATAGTCATGCATTTCGTCTATGGTAAAATTGAGTTCGGTAGGGCCGTCGATGTAGGGAGTTATTTCGTAGCAGTTATAGTAGATTGAGAGCCCATTCCTATCCATAATAAAATTATTATTCAACTTAAACAGCCCATTCTTATCAAAAAACTCAGTATCCTTTAGATTTAAAATATCGGATATGTTACGTTTTTCAACAAAACGTTCAGAGGCAAATTTTATAAAATCATCCATTTTGTCGTTAATAATTATATCGTCAAGCGAGGTTGTTTCGCCAGTATTCTTGTTTATGTTAATGTAGTTTTTTGTGAAAATGGGGAAAATCCCCCCGGTGTAGATATTCTCAGTGACAACAAGCGTAACGATAGAATCGTTTACAAAAATGTCTATATCTCGCTCGTAGAACCATTTGGAGCCGGGGATATGGAGATAGTTGCATCTGGCATATGTGTCAAAAAACTTACCTTTTACTTCTTTTATCGAACCTTCTTTATTTTCATTAAAAACATTTTTCAGTTTGTAGTGCTCTATATTTTCATTTATCGTATCTTTTAAGAATGTTGACGCTGCTCTTTTTATTTTAGGATAGGTCAGTTTAAAATATACGTTCTCATTGAATTTGTATTTTCTCTCGTAAATTTTATACTTTACGGTCATATCGTCAAGTTTGATAACTGTTGAACATCCGGTTAGGATCGTAGAAAATAACAGAAAAAATACATATTTCATGGAAACTCCAACGTTCAATATAAAATATATTCATATAAAATTTCAAAGTTTTACATATTATTTAGATTCAATTTTCTTAAAAAAAGGACTTTACATAAAATAAAAAAATTGGTATCAAGCAGAATGTCCTTTCAGGGTCAGGTGTAATTCCTTACCGGCGGTAAAGCCCGCGAGCTGTAATCAGCATGAACCGGTTAGATTCCGGTGCCGACTGTTAAAGTCAGGATGAGAGAAGGAGACGTATGTCAGAGAGAGATATCCATTTTATGAGGATAGCTCTTGAGGAAGCGTCGAAAGGGATCGGGTTTACTTCACCCAATCCTGCTGTCGGAGCAGTTATTGTCAAAGACGGCGAGGCTTTATCAAGAGGTTATCATGCTTACCGCGGGGCACCCCATGCGGAAGTTACAGCAATTTCACAACTCAGCAAATCACAACTAAAAGACTCGACAATCTATGTCACTCTTGAGCCGTGCTGTCATCATGGGCTGACTCCGCCCTGCACCGATCTCATTATAAAATCCGGCATCAGGCGCGTTGTAGTTGCAGCCCTCGATGTAGATCAGCGTGTCAGGGGAAAATCAAAATCAATACTTCTCAACGCCGGTATTAAAGTTGATTATGGTGTCCTTGCCGATGAGGCAGAAAAGCTAAACACATTTTATTACTTCGCAAAGATGAACAGAAGACCGTATATTATCATAAAAAGTGCACTCACACTCGACGGTAAAATAAAGGATTTTACCGGTAATTCAAAATGGATCACATCTTCAAAGGCAAGATCGGACTCGCACAGATTAAGAGCACTCGTTAATTCGATCGCAGTAGGCGGCAACACATTCCGCACAGACAACCCCATTCTCAACTGCCGTCTGCCGAACTATCTCGATAAAAAAATCAATAAAATCATCTTTTCGGACACAATCAGTCAATCGGAAGCGGAGTCGCACTTCGCCGCTGCCGGTTCGAATGGAAAAGTCTTTGTGATCGGCAGCCGGTTGAGTGCTGATCCGCAGGGGCTGATGACATATCTCTATGAGTCCGGGGTTGACTCGGTGATGGTGGAGGGCGGTTCTCAGATAATTGCGTACTTTATGAGGCATAATCTTGCGGATAGGATTTTTCTTTATTACAGATGCGGTTTTTTGGGCGGTGAGGGGAATGGAGTTTGCGGCGGAGATCCATTCCACTTAGAAAATATAAAATCGTACAAATTTAGATCGGCAAACAAGTTGTCGGATGATGAGTTTGTCGCGGAATTGTACAAAGGAGCAAATATATGTTTACCGGGCTTGTATCTTTAGTCGGAACTGTTCACCACATATGTGGAGACAAGTTGTTTGTAAAAAAAGAGCGGTTTTTTGACGACATAGCCCTCGGAGACTCGATAGCTGTAAACGGCGTGTGTCTCACTGTCGAGAGTATGGAGAATGGAACTGTGCGCTTCCATCTGAGTGATGCAACCCGCAGAACGACGACACTTAATCCGTCGCATCTTAGATCGGGCAGTTCTGTTAACCTCGAAAAGGCGCTTACATTCAACGGTAAACTTGACGGGCATCTGGTCAGCGGACATGTTGATACGGTCGGCAAGGTGATTTCAGTCTCTCAGAATGGTGATAATTGCCGCCTTGAGATCTGCATCGGTGGTGAGTTCCGCAAATATCTTGTTCCTAAAGGTTCAGTTGCTGTTGACGGGGTGTCGCTCACTGTTGCCGAGTTAGGGTCGTCGTCGTTCACTGTCGCTGTTATCCCTGTAACTCATAATGGAACACTCATCGGCGGTTACAGAGCAGGTACGCCTGTCAATGTGGAATTTGATATCGTTGGTAAATATCTATATAACTTTTATATAAATGGAGGAAATTATGCGAGATAAAATGAAGGAACTTGTGAGGCACTTTGGAGAGGGGGGGATCGTTATCGTTTTTGACGACAAATCCCGTGAGAATGAGGCGGATCTGATCGTGGCGATGGACAAG
>JBFZEO010000029.1:0-3274 GCA_041306845.1 Spirochaetota bacterium | reverse complement strand
GCCGTGTAAGTTCCCGCATCTCCGTAGTTCACCGCTGCCGTTTTTTCCATAATACTCATACTCTTTTGCGATTTGGAGTCTATAACAGGAGGATTACTGTTAAACAAAGCTGCCTGCCTGTGTTCCTTTCTGACAACCCCATTCTCCCACACCATCGAAACAGTGTCGTCTTGTGCAGATACAGACTTTGCGTTGCTCATAGACTCCATCGCAGCATCATTTACACTCTGCGCATACCCGGAGTTAGCTGCCGCAACTGCACTGTTGTGGCTCATATTTGTTTTGACCAGATAAGCAGTTTTACCCGCAGCCCCGGCAACTGTTAGATTAACAATATCAGCACCGTTAAAATTAATCTTGTAATACGGAGCAGCTTCTGTATAAGCATAAGAATCCGCTATAACAACCGGATCGGGAACCGGTACCGGTGTTGACTTTTTCTTAGAACTGCTGCTGCCGCTATCATCTGTCGGTGTTTCACATCCCAAGAAAACTGCAATTAAAACACCAAATACCAAAAGTTTTTTCATACCATCTCCTACATTCTCATAAAAATATTGTCTTTTTTTAGTAAACAGGTGTGAAATAGAATAGAACATTCCAAATCAACATCTGTAATATATATATCATTTAGTGATAGGAAAAACCATTTTTTTATGCTATAATTTTTCAGAAATTTACCATTGGAGCCTATTTCTTGATAATAAAACAATTATTTTTGATCTTTTTTATGTCTGCTGTACTCTATATCTATCCCGTGGATGGTTCAGATTCTACACAAACCGGCACAGTGCAGGAGGATAATATAGATATCTCTCAGGAGACAGGCGGTTCGGCTCAAACAGCCATCGATATCGATAGCGACGATGAGATAATCGTTGTTGATCTTGCAGCAGAGAGGGGGAAAAATGAAAAAATTAAATTCAGAAAAACACTCGAAGAGACCGCTGACGACAGCGACATAGATGATAAAATATCAACAGAACTCAACGAACTTGTCAAATCTGAAAAAATAAAGCTCTTGATACCGTCTCAAAAAATTGAAAATGCAAATACCGGCTATGAGTTTTACCTGACAAGAAAAAATTTATTTATGAAACCCAAAGTATCCTCAACTTTTATCGCCGAGAGGAACAGAGATATCGATAAGATAAGATTTTCTACATTCGGTACGCCGTATTTTATCTTTAGACTGATACTTATAAGTGAGAATGGAAAAACTTATGAAAAAAGGAACATTTCGGTAAAAAACGGGAACGGATATGTTCTCAATCTAAACGGTATTAAACCCAAAAGAATTTACTTTATACATCAGGCAATGGCCGATTTCAAAAACAGTTCCCATGTTATAATAACCGGTATATATTCAAACTGATTGCCGGAATGTAAAAAAACTTGTTTTATAATATAATTATAATATATTCTCAAACTTGAGAATTGTAACACTCATTAAAATACTCAGGAGTTTTTAACAATACAATGAAACAATTATTTAAAATATCTTTATTACCGATCATCTTCATTTTGACTTCATGCGGATCAGCCATGGTGCAGGATGATCTTTACGCAGACATAAGCAGCGTTGTCTGGTATTCGCAGAACATAGACAAGTCATTCTGGTCAAACGGAACAACCGGTGCCTCAAATTTCATGTATTCAACATTATACTACAAAGGTGAAGATGTAAATAAAGCAGAATTTCATAGAGTTCAGATGATAAAAAATAATGAAGAATGGAATTTTTATCTCGGAGAAGATACATTCAACCGAGAAAAGAAAAAAATTGGCGGCATGAGAAGTTTCTCTAAGAAATGCTCTACAAACGGTTCTGTTTTACCGATAGGCAGCGTTGAATACAGGATAGAGCTCGACAATGGTTATAAATCAAAAAAAACAGTAACTATTCCGGTACCGGGAGAGCTGAGTAATAACGGATATAAATTTGTTTATAACGAAGATTACACAGGGACTACCGACAGCACATATGTGCAGGCTCTAAAAAGAGCGACTGTCACCTCGCAAACCAAAGGGGCATCCGATATAACA
Organism: Spirochaetota bacterium; assembly: GCA_041306845.1. GTDB lineage: Bacteria > Spirochaetota > GWE2-31-10 > GWE2-31-10 > GWE2-31-10 > JBFZEO01. The sequence goes on along the minus strand of JBFZEO010000029.1, from coordinate 1,228 downwards.
GTAAAATTCACAGTCACAGACAATAGAGTTTTCAGCGGAAGACTTTTTCTATTCAACTCATCAAAAAAACTTATCGCCTACACTCCGGTGTTCCGCAGTTTTGCCGCCGGCAAGACCGTTAACAAGGCGATCCTCTCTGACGGTTCCGAGAACACGCTTAACTACACAAGCAGTTCGATCAGTTATGAGAATGGGTATACATTCTCAAACATATCCGCCGTTGCAGTGCAACTGACTGACGGAGCTCAATATCTAAGTGACGGGTCAAAATCATACAACTACGAATCCATATCTGTAAAGGTTGATTTCTAATCAAAAACGATAAAAAAACAACCGGAAAAATCCGGTTGTTTTTTTATAAAAACGTTGTCTTAATAATGTAATAATTAATTTTTATACTTGACATAAGAAACGATAAAAAATATATTATTTTCGTTTTATTATTCCGTATAGGATGATTAAACCCTGTTTTTACAGGACAAACAGATATATATAGCAGAGATACCAGTTTTTACTGATAGATTCCTGCGGTTTTCTAAAATTTTTATTCTATTTTTAAGGAGTTTTAAATTGGTTAACCGAAACGATTTTATTGACGATGAGGAATGGGAGCGTATTGTAAATTTTACAAAAGACCTTGAAACTCCACTGGTTGTTATAAACCTTGACATTGTAAAAAAGAACTTTGAGAATCTAAGAAAATATTTCCCGATAGCCAAAATCTACTATGCAGTAAAATCAAATCCTCATCCGGAGATTATTAATCTCTTGAACGATATGGGTGCCAATTTTGACATTGCCTCAATATATGAACTTGATAAAGTTTTATCACTCGGTGTCTCTCCCGAAAAACTAAGCTACGGCAATACCATAAAAAAAGCCCGCGATATAGAATATTTTTTTAAAAAAGGGATAAGGCTTTTTGCAACAGACAGCAAGGCTGACTTACAACATATCGCACAGTTTGCACCGGGATCAAAAGTCTACATAAGAATCCTTGTTGAGAGTTCCGAGACTGCCGACTGGCCGCTCTCCAAGAAATTTGGCTGTCATCCGGATATGGCTTACAACCTCGCAGTTGAGGCAAAAAATCTCGGACTTGTTCCGTACGGGATCTCATTTCACGTCGGTTCACAGCAGCGAGATTTTTTGCCTCAACTGCGAGGTTGTAAGCCATATCCGGATGACAGCCAAATTTCTTGGAGAGCGGCCAGTCGGCAGTCTCGGA
>JBFZEO010000028.1:0-11814 GCA_041306845.1 Spirochaetota bacterium | reverse complement strand
GCCGTTAAGGTGTGCTGTCCGTTGCTTAGAGTTCTGAGTTCTATCCTGCTGCTCCAGTCTCCGTTTTTAGCCGCCTTTTCTGTTTTGAATGGTTTTTTTATGTTTCCATCGATTATCAGTTCGATTTCATCCGATATTCCCGCCGGTTTCTTACCGGTTACAGAGAGTATACCGTTTTTGATAGGTTCGGGGAAAGTTTCGTTTATAACCGGCAGTACGGCATTCTCAGACGAAGTACTTACACCGGCACTCTTGAGAATGTAGATCGCCGCCGAAAACGGAGGGACTCTCATCGTTATATTGCCGTTTTTACCGACAACTGTTAGTCTGTAATTTTCATCGCATATCAGATCCGTACTGCCGATCTGCTGTTCAAGGATTCCGCCACCGGATAAAGGTGTTTCGGCACTAAAGATTTTTTCCTCAGACGACGTATTCATGACAAAAAAAGCCTCTTTACCGATGCCGGAAAGTTCCTTGCCGTTTTTATCTTTCTCTTTTACTGCGAATGCGAATATACCCGGACCCGATTTTGTTTGTTCGGCAACATAGATATTGTTATATCTGAGAACTCTACTGGTTTTACGCAGACCGATGAGCTTTTTAAAAAAGTCCATCCATTCCCCGCCGGCACCAAAGAGATCGGCATCGTTAGTCTTGCCTGTCGATGCGAATCCGCCCTTGAACATCGCACTGCGCGGAGAGGTAAATCCGTGTTCGGCCCCGTAGTACAACTGCGGCACACCGTTTATACTCATGATGAGCATGTATGCGCCTTTGACAAGTCCGGGATCGGTTGTGTTGAGTATCCGTTCTACGTCGTGGTTGTCTATGAATGTGACGAGTCTGTCCGGATCGGCGTAACCCGATTTGTAACGTTTATTGAGAACATCGCTTATGAAAGAGGTTGGTTTACCATTGGAGATAACATCACGGACGGCAAATGCGAGGGGGAAATAGAGTGTCGAGTCTATCCTTTTATCTCCGTATGAAGAGCTTGTGTAGGCAGCGCAGGCTTTATCGGATGTGTTCCATGCCTCCCCGAATGAAAAAAAGTCCTTTTTACCGAGTGAAGCAGCGTAATTCTTTACACCGGCATTGCTTTTGTCGGAACTGTTTATGAAGCCTTCAAAAAATTCAGGTTCAACATAACTTACAGTATCTATCCTGTAACCGTCAATATCAGCTTTTTCTATCCAGTATCTGAAATATCCGCGGAGAAGGTTTCTTACATTCTCATTTTTGGTGCATAGGTCGTCAAGATTACCCATCTGATATGTGGTTATCTGGTTCTTGTCGCCGTAATCTGTTATTTCAGGATTCCAGTTATAAAGTGAAAAGTTATCGAATTCATCCTGAGTTAGCCGGAGCGGATCGTTGAATCCGAGGATCCGGCTGATCGGTGTCGGGGTGTCCGATTTTTCATTTAATAAAAATCTTTCCTTTATAGTGTCATAATTTCCGGGTTTATCTATCCTTATAAAATCTCCCATGTGATTAACAACAATATCCTGTATCACATAGATCCCTTTGGAGTGTGCATCCTTGACAAAGTCGCTGTACGACTTAACGCTGCCGAAGTGCGGATCGATACTTAAAAAATCGCTTGCCCAGTATCCGTGATAGCCGGTGTAATTGCCGTCAACCCACTGGTTGCGGACCGGCGGAGTTATCCATAACGCGGTGGCACCCAGATCTTTTATATAATCAAGTTTAGTTCTCATTCCCTCTATGTCGCCGCCGTTGAACTGCCCCTCGGTATACCCGAATTCGCCTTTTCCCATATCATCATTGGACGGGTCACCGTTGTTAAAGCGGTCGATAAGTATCTCATAGATTATCTGATCCCTCCATTCCGGGGAGGGCATCCTCTTTCCGCTGAATTTATATGATGTATTAAAATCGTAGGCGTTCATTGCATAAAATTTGGAGCTGCCGTTTTTTATCATAACTCGCACAATCGCCGGTTCTGATAGTTTTATCTTATTGATGTACCTTTCCGATTTTTCTGTCGGAATGGAACCGTCGGTTGTAAAGTATATCTCACTATTCTTATAAATATCTGATATTTTGATATCGATAGGTGAGTTGTAAAAGCCGCCAGCCGGGATAAATACCGGATCTTTTTTATCGGCTGCCGTGACCCAGGTTATAAAAGTAAAAAGATAGATCAGCAGTGCTGCGTATTTTTTCATAATAATCTCCTCGTGTTTTTACCGGATAATTCCGAAATTTACTCCAACTATATCCCATTCTCGTCGGGACTGCCAATAGGGATTTCTACTCAAAAAATGTTATATGGAAAAATATATTACTTAAAAGCTTAAATATTTTAGAATTATTAAAATAACATCCCTCATTGTTAGATGTAAATACATTTACTAATTTTAAATAACGTTAGAAAAAAATAATTGATTTAATTAAAATAATAGTTTATTTTCATAGTGTCAAAAATAATCCCAGCGAGGTTTTATGCAAAAACTACATTTTCAATCAGAATTTAGTAACTTAAGAAATAAAACTGGTTACTCAATCAATAAATTAGCAGAAATAACCGGAAAAAGCCTTAGAACTATTTACCGATGGGAAAATGATGAAACTCCTCCTGAAACTAATGTTATAAAGTTGATGGAAAAAATTGTTGAAAAAAAAAGGAAATGTCTTTCAATAACTAATGATGATTTCACTTTTATTGATTTGTTTGCAGGCATTGGCGGAATAAGAATGGGATTTGAAGCCGCAAATGGAAAATGTGTTTTTACTAGCGAATGGAATAAGTTTAGCCAAATGACATATAGAGCAAACTTTTTTGATGACCATGAGATTGCTGGTGATATAACCAATATTTCTGAAAATGATATTCCTTCACACGATGTTTTACTTGCGGGATTTCCATGTCAACCATTTTCAATTGCTGGAATTTCTAAAAAGAAATCATTAGGAAGAGAGCATGGTTTTAGAGATAAAACTCAGGGGACATTATTTTTCGATGTTGCTAGAATTTTATCTTATCATAAACCTGTAGCATTTTTACTCGAAAATGTTAAAAATCTTGTTAGCCATGATAGAGGTAATACTTTTAAAATAATAGTAGATACACTTGAAAAAGACTTAGGATATTTTGTTGATTACAAGATAATTGATGGTAAATGCCTAGTCCCTCAGCATAGGGAAAGAATATATATTTGTGGTTTTAAAAGAGATACAGGTTTTAGACTTAATAATATAACTTTTCCTGATGTCAAAGATGGACCAAAGTTATCTACTATTTTTCACACAGATGATGAAGAACCGGAATTCCCTTATACCAAAACAGAAGTTGGTCTTCCTAACGAAAAATATACTCTAACTCCAAGATTATGGGATTATTTACAAGGATATGCTCTGAAACATAAAGCCCAAGGAAATGGATTCGGATATGGCTTAGTGGATGAACAAACTACTGCAAGAACACTTTCTGCAAGGTACTATAAGGATGGGTCAGAAATATTAATAAAGCAAAGTGATGGTATCCCGAGAAGATTAACTCCAAGAGAGTGTGCTAGATTAATGGGATTTGAGAAGAAATATGGGAAAAAATTTATTATTCCGGTTTCCGATTTGCAGGCATACAAACAATTTGGTAATGCAGTAGTAGTTCCTGTTATTGAACGTATCGATAGAGCTATGAAGCCACATATTATATTATTGAAAAATAATGAGGAAAAGATATAATTTAAATTATTATTTCTGAGTCATAGGAGAAATATATGTTATTTGAAGATTTTTTATCGGATTATTTTGTAGGCCTTGGAGCAAAACGCTTGTCAGCAGTAGAAGTTGATAAAGAGAAATCCAATCAACATGAATTTAATGGCGTTAGTTCTTTGAAAAGATTATTTGGAGAACAAAAGAGAACATATGATGGTTTACTCGTCTGGTTAGGAGTAAATGAAGAAGATAATAAATCTGAAAAGATTAGTCTTACTTGGTATGACGCACGTGAAAATCATGCGACACGAACAGAATTTAGGCTGTATTTTCAAAGTTCGGAAATATTCGAAAATGTCAGTGAAAATGATTTACTAATAATTGGCAAGAAAACAGATAATACGCTTCTTGTTATAGTTGCAAAAGAAAACAGTACATTTGAAAGTCAGATGATTTGGCTTTTTGGCCTAACTTCAATCCAACAAAATAGATATGAAATACAAATAATTGAACAGAAAGAACAATTTCAAATTGATTATATAAAGAATACGATTCTTCCATTACTACAGATTGAGATAGATTTATATGATGAAAACCTACTAGACTTAATGATAGACAAATTCAATGAGTCATTCCCATCAACAAGGGAATTTTCAAGTTTTGCAAATTCCACTCTTAAAAATCTAAATTTTATTGAAAGCCCGGATGACGTATTAATTCAACTTATGGAGAAAGAGGAAATCTTATTTAAGACTTTGGAAAAATACTTTGTTGAGAAGAAATTAAAATCAGGATTTGGAAAATCAGGAATAGATGTAGATGATTTTATTAATTTTTCATTAAGTGTTCAAAACAGAAGAAAATCAAGAGTTGGATTTGCACTAGAAAATCATTTAGAAGAAATATTTATTAAAAATAATATTCAATATGAAAGAGGAAAAATTACAGAAAATAAATCAAGACCTGATTTCATTTTTCCATCAATTGACAAATACCATGATATTTCTTTTTCTAATAATTTACTTACAATGCTTGGAGCAAAATCAACTTGTAAAGATCGGTGGAGGCAAGTTTTAACCGAAGCAAGAAAAATAAGTATAAAGCATTTATTGACATTAGAACCAGCAATAAGTCAAAATCAAACAGATGAAATGCAAAGTAATAATTTGCAGTTGGTTGTTCCTTCTTCAATAATTAAAACATATAATGCAAAGCAACAAGAATGGTTAATTAATTTAAAAGATTTTGTTAATATCATAAAAGAAAAAGAAAAGAAAATTAGTTAAAATTATATGATATACAGGAGTATAGGTATATTCCAAGACTGTAAGTTAAGTAGTCTGAATTGTGTAACCTATGTACAGTTTAGTACATATTTCTTATCAGATATTAGAGCTTCAAAGCTGTTTAGATTTATAGGTTTACTAAAAAGATATCCCTGCAGCTCGTCGCATCCTGACTCAAAAAGTGATCTCATCTGCACTTCGTTTTCGACACCTTCGGCGATGATTTTCATCTTGAATACCTTTGCCATTGAGATAATTGCTGTTACAATATCGGAATTACGGTTATCATCGGTTATCTCGTTGACGAATGATTTATCTATCTTTAGATAATCGACAGGGAGATCCTTGAGGTAGCTTAACGAGGAGTAGCCTGTTCCGAAATCATCTATGGCTATGGTTACGCCGATGTTTTTTAGTTCGGTGAGAATGGCAATAGCGCCTGTTATATCATCAAGGAACATACTCTCTGTTATCTCAAGCTGGAGGTTCTGCGGATTTAACCCAGTCTCGTTGAGTGTAGTTTTTATATGGTTGAACAGATCAGGATCTGTGAACTGTTTACCGGACAAATTTACACCTATCCTGAGCGGAGTTCCCATTCTCTCCCACTTGGCTCCATGCCGACAGCTCTCTGTAATTATCCACTTACCTATGGGGATAATAAGACCTGTCTCCTCTGCTATCTTAATAAACTCATCGGGGTAGATCATCGGAGCACTCTCAGGCAGCCATCTGATGAGAGCTTCGCATCCTGTCAGTACCGGATAAAAAATTCCGTTGTCCGCTTGTGCCGACATCTGCGCCTGATAGTATATCTCAAGTTCGTTTTTTTCGAGGGCGTGACGCAGGTTTATTTCCAGATTGAGTTTTTTTCTATTGTATTCGTCGAGTGCCTGGGAAACAAAACAATACTGCCCTTTACCCGCCTCTTTTGCATTATACATCGCTGCATCGGCTTTTCTTATGAGTCCGTGGACGGATTCGTCATCATCCGGATAAATTGCTATACCGATGCTGGCTCCGATAAATATCTCTTTATCCTGAATAATAGTTGGTCTTTTTATATCCTCAATAATGTCTGTAGCGACCTTACCGGCGTCGTCTCCGCGGTTTATTTTATCGAGTATGATAGTGAACTCATCGCCGCCAAGACGGCAGACGGTATCTGATTCCCTTATGCGGGAGTTGAGTTTGCGGGATATCTCAATTAACAGTTCATCCCCGGCGGCGTGTCCGAGCGTGTCGTTGATATTTTTAAATCTGTCGAGGTCTATAAATAGTACAGCAAATCTTCCGCTTTTGTAACGGCAGTTGTGGGCAATTGCCCGCTCAAGTCTTTCGTAAAATAAACATCTGTTCGGCAATCCTGTCAGTACATCATAGTATGCGAGCTGCAGCAGTTGTTCCTCGGCAAGTTTAATCTTTGTTATGTCAGAAGAGAGACCGACATAATTAACCGGTTTGCCATTCTCATCGTTAATTGCGGTAATTGTCAGCCATTTAGGGAAGATCTCTCCGTTTTTCTTTCTGTCCCATATCTCACCGGACCATCCGCCTTCACTTGTAATCTCTTCCCACATTGATTTATAGAATCTTTCATCATGCTTGTCTGATTTTAATATTCTCGGATTTTTCCCGATAAGTTCATCTTCAGTGTAGCCTGCCATTTTGCAGAAAGCATCGTTGACCTGCACTGTGTTTGCCCTAAGGTCGGTGATTATAACACCCTCTGTTGTACTCGCTAATATTTTCTCAAATAGTTTTAATCTGGTGTTTGCCATTATGAGATCGCTGGTTCTATCGTTGATTTTATCCTCAAGCGATTCATTGAGCTCCTTTAGTTGCCGGTTATATAAAATGATATTATTCTCCATCTCATTGAAGGCTCTGCCGAGTTTACCGATTTCATCAGTTCTCTCAGTAATCGCAACTAAATCGGTACCGGTAATTTTATCTGAGGAAAATTTGCCTATGTTGAATGTGATAAGTTTTAAGGGTTTAACTATGATTTTTGTTATAAAATGGGCGAGGAGTATTGTAACTATTATTCCGAGTATTATATTAGCTATAGTTACAAAGATTCCAATATTTTTGCCTATAGCAGATATCTTTCTGTCAGTTTTTGAATGGATAATGAGAGCTTCGGAACCGTAAATATCTTTTACTATTCTGTATCTGTTGGTTTTGTTTTTCTTATCCTTATAAAGATAATCAGCTCCGGAGTTTCTCATTTTATCGACAATCTCTTTTAGTCGTTCCGCATCTCCATTCCCCATAAAAATGTAATCAATATCAAGATCCTGATAATTTACGAGTGCTTTTTTTAAATAATGAATATCGCGTGCCATTATAATATATCCGGTTGCCGGACCGGAGCCGTCTGAGTGAACAATAGGCATTGCCGCGAAAATTATACAATTTTGCTTGTTACTTAGTAAGCCGGTTATCGGATTATTGTTTTGGGTTTCAAAAATTTTGTTACTTTTATCGGATCTCTCCGGGAATAGGGGACTTACTGATTCGTCGGATTCATGCTTGATATATTTATATAAAATATTACCATAGGCACCATAAATAATGAGGTGTGATAATCGTGTGTTCTGGAAAGTTTCATCAGTAAAATTAGTCTCGACATATTTCTGACTACCGGTGCGGGCAAAGTCGTAGGTGTCATCCCACGTCCCGTAATCTTTTGCGAGTACCGATAAATTAGATATCTCCCGTTTGATGATGGTCTCCCCTATATTTATTTCGTGAAGTGATTCATCTTCAACTATGCTAATTAATTTCGGCATCCAGACTACAATTAATATCAGCGCCATGAGGGAGATATGCATCAAAACTATGAATAACAAAAACTTTACAACTCTCTTCTGAAGCTCCACGCCGGTCTCCGCATTAGATTTAGTTTATTTATTGCAGAAATATTACCTTTATTATAGTTTAGGCAGAAATATTTATCAATAGTGCTCTTTGTTAAAAATGCAAAGCAGGTCTTAGAACGCCTGGAATTATATAGCAATTGACAATGTAATATAAGTGCAATATGTTGTGTTCTTGGGGGTGCTATATGAATTTAAATTCGAAAATTACAAAGATTTTGAAGGCTGAATTTGTTGAATGTATAGGATTCGCGGATTTAAGCGCATATCAGGATGAAATAGTAAAATTTGGCGGAAACATCGTTCGGGGATATAAATACGGAATTAGTATAGGAATTGTCCTTCCCGACACAATTGTGGATTTTCTCTCAGATCGGTTTGATCAGAATGTAGCCTGTGAATATAAAATCCATGCTTATGACGTGATAAATGACAGATTAAATCTATGTGCTTCAAAAATAGCATCATTTTTAAATGGTAAGGGATTTAAAGCATTACCGATTGCGGCAGCGGAGAGGACAAATATCGATGAGGCTATCCCGACCATATCTCATAAGATGATTGCACATATCGCCGGTCTCGGATGGATTGGCAAAAACTGCCTTCTCATCACGCCGGATCATGGTCCGCGAGTCCGTTTTGTGACTGTTTTAACGGATGCACCGGTGAGAGCCGTTAATAATCCGCTGACTCAAAGGTGTAATGACTGTGTGGAGTGTGTCAATAATTGTCCTGTTCAGGCGATAAAAGGTAAAAATTATATGGACGGGGAGAGCAGAGAGGAGAGATTTGATTTCTTAAAATGTCAGAGGTACTTTGGAAAAATGAAAGAGAGGTATACTTGGGATGTCTGCGGAATGTGTCTATATGTTTGTCCATATGGTAAAAATGAGTGAAATTAAAAAGTAGTCTGTTTATGTATCCGATCTATCTCCGCAGTAAATTCGCTTAAACGAAACTCTTATTATCTTTATTGATTATTTTAGTTCTATAATATATAATAAGGCTCTTTTTTGTATACTGTCGGGAGTTTGTGTTTGTTTGATTGTGATGCGGTTATTATAGGCGGCGGGGCTGCCGGTCTTTTCTGCGGGTGGAATGTTGCCCGCTGCGGATTATCGGTAATTATCCTTGAGAAAAACAATATGCCGGGAAAAAAACTCCTCCTATCCGGTTCCGGCAGGTGCAATATCACAAACAATTGTTCCATAGAAGATTTCTTAACAAAATATGGAGATAAAGGGCGATTCGTTAAAAATGCTCTCTATAATTTCACTGGTTCCGATCTCATCGACTTTTTGTCAGAGAATGGAATCGCCGTTGTTGATAACGGAGCCGGTAAGGTTTTCCCGGAGTCGGGGCGGAGCCGTGATATCGTGAATCTGCTTGTTGATCTTTGTTTAAAGAGCGGAGTAAGGATAATGAACAGTTCTCCGGTTTCGTCTGTGAGAACGGTTGACGGCGGTTTTGAAACAGAGTTTACCCATTCTGCACTACGCTCAAAAAAACTTGTAATCGCAACAGGGGGCAAGTCGTACCCGGTAACCGGCTCAAACGGTGACGGTTATCTCATCGCCGGCGGACTGGGGCACAAGATAATAACGCCGGAACCGGCACTGACACCGGTCTATGTTAAAAATTACAGGTTCGAAAAATGCGCCGGGATCTCTGTAAAAGATGCAAATATCTCCCATTTCAGGAATGGAAAGAAAATAGGAGAACACTCAGGCGACCTGTTGTTCACTCATCATGGATTGTCCGGACCGGCAGTTATCGACTACAGCAGATCTCTTCGGGCAGGTGACGAGGTTTGTGTGAATATGGTATGTGGTTTTAACAGTGTAACACTCGATGAGGACTTGGTAGGCGAGCTTGCTTTAAATGGTAAAAAGACGATTAAAAATTGTCTCGCAAAATATGGGATACCGGACGGGATCATCGCCGTGCTGTTGGAGGAGGCAGACGTTGATCCGCATACAATATCGGCATTCCTCACAAAAACTGACCGGAAAAAACTAACCGGTTTGATGACCGGCTGTAGATTTGTCATAGAACGGGTCGGCGGTTTCAATGAGGCAATGGCGACAGCCGGCGGTATAGATACATCGGAAATCAATGGAAAGACTATGGAATCGCGCATAGTCAATGGACTTTATATAGTTGGTGAGGTTCTCGATGTTGACGGTGAAAGCGGCGGATTTAATCTTCAGTTCGCATTCTCATCGGGACACCTTGCTGCAGAGAGTATAATACGGAGTATAAATGAAAATAATAATTAATAATCTCAAAATCGGTATCGATGAGGATAAGAGTCAGCTGACTAGTCTAGCTGCTGCTAAGTTGAATGTGACGGCGGATGATATAAAGTCGCTGCGTATCGTAAAGGAATCTGTTGATGCCCGCAAGAAAAATAACATAATGTTTGTTTACTCGGTAACTGCTGATTTTGAAGGTAATTATAAGATACCATCCGATCCTGACGTGAGGGAGTTTGTCTATGAGAACAGTGAGACACTTATTCATGGCGATGAACAGCTCGATAACCGTCCGGTAATTATCGGCAGCGGTCCGGCGGGACTTTTTGCAGCCCTTACGCTGGCGGAGAATGGGTACAGACCGCTCATAATCGAGAGGGGGGACACTGTTGATCGGAGGTCGGAGAAGGTTAACCGTTACTGGTCAAAGGGAACTCTTGATAGCGAAAGCAATGTTCAGTTCGGGGAGGGGGGAGCCGGCACATTCTCAGACGGCAAGCTCACCACGAGGATAAACGATTATAGATGTGAGCAGGTTCTCGATCAGTTTAGAAAGTCGGGGATACCGGAGGAGGTTCTCTATAAGGCGAAACCCCATATCGGTACAGATAAATTGAGGAAGGTTCTTGTTAAGATAAGAGAGAGGATTATCGCTGCCGGAGGGGAATTTAAATTCCGCACAAAAATGACTTCTCTTCTCATGGAATCGGGAGTTGTTAAGGGGATCGTTGTTAACGGAAGTGATAAGATAGCGGCCTCTGTTGTTGTGATGGCTGTCGGGCATAGTGCGAGAGATACTTTTGAGATGCTTTTTAACTCGGGGATTAAGATACAGCAGAAGGCTTTTTCGATGGGCGTGCGGATCGAACATTTGCAAAAGTTTATTGATGAGGCGCAGTTTGGTAAATTTGCGGGTAATAAGATTATCGGGGCCGGTGAATATCAGCTTTTTCACAAGTTGCCCGGCGGCAGGACAGTTTATACATTCTGCATGTGCCCCGGCGGCTCGGTCGTAGCAGCAGCGTCGGAACCGGAGAGCATAGTGACTAACGGAATGAGCGAGTTTGCCCGTAATAAGATAAATGCAAATAGCGCCCTTGTTGTTTCTGTCGGGCCGAGTGATTATGGAACTTCCCATCCACTTGCCGGGATTGAGATGCAGCGTAAACTTGAACGGAGTGCATTTACTGCCGGCGGGAGCAATAATTCCGCACCTGTTCAGCGGCTTGGGGATTTTATGAGAAACCGGAGGACTCAGCAGTTCGGCAGTGTTGTTCCGGGGTATACCGGTGAGGTTACTGCTGCTGATTTGAATAGGATTCTTCCCGTTTTTATAAAAGATCCGATTAAGGATGCTATGAAGTTTTTGGATAATAAATTGCGCGGATTTGCGATGGATGACGCAGTTTTGACTGGAGTTGAAACACGGACATCTTCGCCTCTCAGGTTGTTGAGAAATGAATCTTGTGTCGCAGACGGCGTTGACGGACTCTATCCGGCAGGTGAGGGTGCCGGGTACGCCGGCGGAATAGTCAGTGCCGCTGTTGACGGGATACGGGCTGCCGGCGAGATTATTAAAAGGTTTAGACCGCTGGATTAGTGATTTTTTATTTCATTTGAGGAATATATATTTTGCGGGATGCATTAACGTTTTTTGGTGTTAATCTGGGGGCGGTCGGTAGCCGGTCAGATTGTAGAATA
>JBFZEO010000027.1:0-5063 GCA_041306845.1 Spirochaetota bacterium | reverse complement strand
TTCGCCGTTCTTCGATCCAGTATTTGTACCATTTATCATCCTCACCCGGTTTTACAAAAAACTCCATCTCCATTTGCTCGAACTCTCTCGTTCTGAACGTGAAATTTCCCGGAGTTATCTCGTTTCGGAACGATTTACCAACCTGTGCGATACCAAAAGGTGGCTTCTGTCTTGCCGAATTATAAACATTCTTAAAATTAACAAAAATACCCTGTGCCGTCTCCGGTCTCATATAAACAACGGCGCCCTGATCCTCAACCGGCCCCATAAATGTTTTAAACATCAGATTAAAATTTCGCGCAGGAGTCAATTCACCACCGCACTCAGGACACTTCGATTGATCCTCGAGTTTATCCTGTCTCCATCTTTTCTTACATTTTTTACAGTCAACAAGCGGATCTGTAAAGTTCTGGAGGTGACCGGATGCTTCCCATACTTTCGGCGACATGAGAATGGAACAGTCTATCCCCTCGATGTCGTCCCTTCTGTGAACCATAAAGTCCCACCATGCATTTTTAACGTTCCTTTTGAGTTCAACACCCATCGGACCGTAGTCCCAGCATGAGTTAAGACCGCCGTAGATCTCAGATGACTGGAATATAAATCCCCTTCGTTTTGATAGGGACACAATTTTATCCATTAATTCTTCTTTCTTTGCCATGATTTATCCTTAAGTTAAAAATAATTATTCGAGCCTCATGCAAAAATACCTTTCTTCTATAGAATTTTTCCATGAGGTTTCCTTAAATGCGATTATATCGCATAATAGCGTACTTAAAATCAAGTATACTTGATTTTTGCAAGAGCCTCATTCGCTCTTTAATTTCGCAATCGCGTTTTCTATTCTCTTGAGGCTGATCTCTTTGCCGAGTATGTGCATTACCGGGAAAAGCTCAGGGCTCTTGTTTATCCCGGTCAACGCTATTCTCAAAGGCATAAAAACCGCACCGGCTTTGACTCCGTGAACTTCTGTGAGTTTGTAGAGTCTGTCCTGGAGCTCTTCGTCCGTTTTTGAGTCGAGTTCCGCCAGGATTTTTAGAGAGTCCGTCAAGATCCCGATAACCGTCTCTTTCTGCGTGTTTTTGGGAATGATTGCCTCCCACGTCTTATATGGAGGGAGCTCTCCGAACATAAAATCGCTGAACTCCGGAGCCTCGATTGTAAGATCGAGTCTCTCCTGGATTATCGGGATAACTTTTTTGAGATATGCGAGTTCCTTTTCATCCGGAGTTTTACTCACAAGTCCCGACTCTATGTAGAATGGGAGAGTGAGTTCAAGCAATGCGTCAACTGTCAGTTTCCTGATATAGAGTCCGTTGAAATATTTTAATTTCTTGTAGTCAAATATTGCCGGAGCAGTATTTATCCTTGTTATATCAAAAACATTTTCCAGATCCTGTAAGGAAAATATCTCGTCTTTATCGTTATATGACCATCCGAGGAGTGCGATAAAATTCACAACAGCCTCAGGGAGATAACCTGCTTTTTTAAACTCGATAACCTGTGTCGCCCCGTGTCTCTTTGAGAGTTTCTTTCCATCCTCACCCATAACCATCGGCATATGGCAAAACTCAGGATGTACCCATCCGAATGCCTCATAGAGCAGAACGTGATTTGGTGTTGACGGGATCCACTCCTGAGCTCTCAGTACGTGAGTGATATTCATCATGTGATCGTCAACTATGTTTGCCAGATGGTAAGTCGGGAAGCCGTCTGATTTCAGGAGAATGAAATCCTGCAATGTAGAGTTATCAACCTCTATCTTACCGAGGATTTTATCATCAAACGATGTTTTACCTGTTAATGGAGCTTTAAATCTGATAACCGGAGTAACACCGGATTTCTTAAATTCCTCTATCTCTTCATGGGAAAGTTCACGGCAGTGTCTGTCGTATCCCGGCGGGAGTCCGTTTGCTTCCTGGATTTTTTTTATCCTTTCGAGTCTGTCTGACTGGCAGTAGCAGTAATATGCGTGGCCAGTTGCGACAAGCTGTTCAGCGTACTTCTTGTAGAGTTCAAGTCTTTGTGATTGGAAATACGGTTCGTGTTCGCCGCCCTTTACTGGACCTTCGTCATAATCTATCCCAAGCCACTTAAATGTATTGAAAATATCGTCGAGTGCCCCGTCAAAATATCTTGTCTGATCGGTATCCTCTATCCTCAAAATGAATTTACCGCCATTCCTCCTCGCAAAAAGGTAGTTAAAAAGTGCTGTTCTCACGCCGCCTATGTGCTGATAACCTGTTGGGGATGGTGCATATCTTACTCTGACGCTCATATAAATCGATCCTTCATAAAAAAATGTATAATTATCTGTCCGGGAGAACTGTTTATTGTGCCGTTTATAGCCATTATAACCCCGGAACAACACAATATAAATTATAAATTCAAGATTATCAAGGAAATTTTAAAAAATGTAAAATCAGATAAATTGTCATAAGGGCACCTCTAATAACCTGCTTTGCATTTCAAATAAAGTAGTTTTTCTCATAGACGAGAAGCTGAAGTCACTGCATAATCTGTTTAGGTGGGGATTTCAGCGACAAAGTATATGAGAAAAAGAACGAGTGTGAAATCAAGTGAGGTTATTAGAGATGCCCATAAATATTTATATTAGCCCGCCATAAAATAGTTTTTATTTGGCAAAAAAATCAACATTCTAAAAATCAATGCTTGACAATCGGAATCTAAATAATTATAAGTTAATGGAAGACGGCTTGTCCGTCTTATTTATCAATGTTTAAGGAGAATAAGAAATGGCTAACGAAAACAATGAAGTATTGGTTGTTGCATCTAAAATCAAAAATTATATCAAGGATAAAGGCGGCATGAATACTTCTGCTGCAGTTATGGATTCTTTGTCAGCTTTAGTAAAAAACATGTGTGATAAAGCTATCGAAAAGGCTCAGAGCGAAAAAAGAAAAACTGTTATGGATAGAGATTTTTCTTAATTAAAAACATACCCAGTTTTATTTCTATGTATATAGAGTCTTTTAAGACTGTATCATAGATTAATATGAGTAAAAAAAGGGAGGATAACCGTTCGGTTCCTCCTTTTTTTATTTTGTTGTTGACAATCCTTTTTTTATCAATTATATATAAAGAACAGTGTTCAGTATTGAAAGGACAAAAATGCAGATACTAAAAGATGAAATTATGTCGGGAATTATCGATGCAGCAGAAAGAGAGTTCTTAAACTGCGGTTACAGCGGAATGTCTATGAGACAGATAGCATCGGAACTGAATATTTCGGTAAGCAACATTTATAACTACTTCAAAAATAAAGATGAAATATTTGCAGAGATTGTTAAACCGGCTGTTACATTTATTGATTCGATAATCGAACAGGCTGCTTCAAAAGAGTATGAGGAGTTCGATAATCCAGGTTATATCGAGTGGCATATACAGTTTATAAGCATGATTTATAAACTCATAAAAACTTATAAGAACCAGCTGATTCTGCTTTTTACAAGATCCGCCGGATCAGTTTACGCCGGTTATAAGGAAAATATTGCAAAACGTTACAGTGATGTCCAGAGTTGTTCATCGGGTAAAGACGGTGAAGCTATGGTGTCTGATTTTTTCATGTACAATTTCACTGTTTTTTATCTTAATTTTCTTGAGAGTCTTGTATCGCATGAGATTAACGATGATGATTTAAAGAGGTATCTTGTTGAGATGACTATCTATTCACATGGAGGTTTTATGGCACTTGCTGATGGGAATGAGACTCTTTTTGATAAAATTGTGAGTTCTATCGGTGTTGAATAGTTATTTTCTCTTTTTTTTATCTCAATAACTAACATTGTTCTTTATTATAAGGAGGTTTTGAAAATGAAAGGACTTATTTGCTACTATTCCGGAACGGGGAACACAAAACTGGCATGCAGTTACATCGCTGCCGGTGTAAAAAACTGCACGTGGACTATGCACGATCTGGTTAAGGACGGGGTGCCCGATATCGACAATTATGATATCGTCGGATTTGCTGCATGGGCTGACTTTTTTGGTGTGCCGAAGATTATGAAAAAGTATATCGGCAGGCTGAACGGTAAAGGGAAACCGGCATTTGTTTTTAACACTTACGGCAATCTCAACGGGCGCACGCTTGTCATGCTGAAGTCTCTGGCTGCAAGGAGAGGATTTAAAGTTGTTGCACAACACGCTCTGCATACGCCGGAGAATGTGCCTATTCTCATAATGGCAGGCATGACCCGTGAAGATGCGCCGTACCCCGCTGAGATGGTAAATTTTAACGATTTTATCGGTAAACTTAATGTCTGGTGCGGTGAATTTAACAGAACCGGGAAACCAGGGGCTAAGATTTACAAAACTAAAATTTCTGATTTTTTTAAAATTGCATTCCCAAGAACCCTGTCAAAATACTTTATGGGTAAAAAATTTCTTGATAAGGAAACCTGCACAAAATGCGGATTGTGTGAAAAAGTTTGTCCATACGAAGCTATAAAACTCGATGATTATCCGGTATTTGATGAGCGAAAATGTAACGGCTGCTGGGCGTGCTACAACAGATGTCCGCAGAAATCCATTCACACAAAGAAATATAAAGGAGTAGGTCACTACCAGGCACCTAACGATAAAGTCAGACAGAAATTAAAAACAGATCGATAATTAAAGAAAGGATTGTCCAGTGAACGGGCAATCCTTTTTTATAGAAATCAAAGTTTTTTTCTGACTTCAGCTGCAATTTTATACATCACATATCCGATTGAGACACCCAAAGTGTTGAGAATGATGTCGTCTACGTCAAATACTCCGATTTTCAGGATCATCTGAGTGAGTTCCATCACAAATAATGCGGCTGCCGTTGTGACTAACAGAAAGATGAAATTTTTCATCTTCTTAAAAAGTACAGGTAATAAAAAGCCTGCCGGGATAAAAATCACGATATTTGAAACTATGTTTATGAGAAACGGTCTTATGTCTGCATCAGTACATTTCATAGAGAATTTTATGATAGTTTCAAACGGGCGGATGTTAAAGGTAAAACTGGTAAAATGGGTGCGGTACGGACCGAGGAAAATCTGATAGAAAAGCAATGC
>JBFZEO010000023.1:0-11442 GCA_041306845.1 Spirochaetota bacterium | reverse complement strand
CTGTAGAATAAGTCCAAAAATAACCTCTGTTATGCCATTATAATTTATTTGAGGTATCAAAAACAGGGTTTTTCTACAGCCTCGTTGGATGGACGCTTCGCGCATAAATTTAGTTTTATTTATTTATTGGAGGATTTTATGATAGAAAAAATGATATTTTGTATCTCCTTAGCTTTATTAATACTAGGTTGTCAGTCACAGCCACAAGTTATTAAATCTGAATTATCTTCAGAAATTATTAGTTCAACTAATAAAAATTCTGAATTGTCACTCTATCAAAAGTGGCAAAATTCAAATGATTATATCGAATGGATAAAAAACAGCATTAAATTTATTGATAGCGAGATAACAGAACTTAAATCGGTCGAATCGATAAAATATGAAAATCTTGATTTATATTATAATCCTAAAAAAAGCGAAATATTTACGCCAACTATTTTTCCTCCTGACGAAATCAATAATGCAGGAGAGCATAAAATAATTGCTTCAGGAAAGTATATTAAAAATGAAAACCTTAAAAGATTCATACAAGATTCATTTAATTCTATAAATGAAAACGCAAGAAACCAAGTACAGCATTTTTCAACAATTGAAGAGTTTTCTGCTGGTTTGTTTTTTAACTTTGGAGTTCTATATAACGGGAATAGCTCTGCATTTAAAGATTTATTAAAAGAAGATGGTGCATATATATTGGTTTTATATAATCCCTATGTGAATAATTCTGCATTAGCATCAGAAAAGAATCTGTTTATTCAGCCGTTTGGAAATTTTGCTCTCTTTAGAGTAGATAGTTCAAGACATGTACATTTTATTAAATTTCTTGCTCCTAATTAACAATTGATAAAAATAAAGTAACATCCAACAACGAGTTCAACCTGACTCGCCTATGTCATGGACCTTGCTAATTGCGCCTATGCGGCGCGCAAAGTCCACGCCATTTGACGGCTCGCAGGTTAACTCAATGTTGAGGCTGTAGAATAAGTCCAAAAATGACCTCTATTATACCATTATAATTGATTTGAGGCATCAAAAACAGGGTTTTCCTACAGCCTCGTTGAGGCTGTAGAATAAGTCCAAAAATAACCTCTGTTATGCCATTATAATTGATTTGAGGCATCAAAAACAGGGTTTTTCTACAGTCTCGTTAGGCCCACGCCTTCGGTGCCAGAAGAATAAAAAAATGTATTAATATTACATAAGAAATGGGATTTTACGCATAGTTATCTACTTGACAATGCATATAAAATAGATTATTATTATGCATAGAGGAGAAATAAAATGAGAACTACTTTAGATTTACCTGAAAATCTCATTGCAGAAGCAATGGCGCTAACCCATATACAAACAAAGACTGATTTAATAAAAATAGCAATACAAAACCTAATCCAAAAAGAAAAAATCAAGGGTTTGAAAAAATTCTATGGAAAAGTAGATCTTGGTATAGATTTAAAAATACTAAGGAATCGATAAAATATGGTTTTAGTAGATTCTTCAGTATGGATTGAGTATTTCAAAGGTAATGTAAAATCTCTCCCTTTAAACGATTTAATTGATTCAAATAATGTATGTCTTAATGATTTAATTCTTTCTGAGCTGATACCCTCAATCAGTCATAAAAAAGAAACAGATTTAAAAGAATTGCTTTTATCTGTTGCAAAGATACCAATACAAATTGATTGGAATAATATAATCTATATGCAAACCCTAAATTTAAGAAATGGAATTAATAATGTAGGAATAGCTGATTTAATAATTGCTCAAAATAGTATTGAAAATGATATAGAATTGTTTGCAATCGATAAACATTTTCAATTAATGAGTGAATTGCATGGAATACGCATCTATAAAGAATAAGAGAAAGCGCTCAACGAATCTGTAGGAAAAGTCTTTTTGAAGAAAAGCTTTTCCTAATAAAATGGACTTATGATTAATTTTCTTTTCGAGACATTTTATGAAACGCATATATTTTTGGAATAATCATAAAAACACAACAAATACCATAAAACTCCTTGTCAGTGTGTCAATGCGAACCCAAAATTGGTGATCTTAGACAGATTATGCACAATGCAGTACAAGAGCCATTGAACATTAACTTTCTTTTGAGTTCGTAATGTAAATCTATCCAGGTCAGAAAAATATACAAATCAGATAATACTTATAGTTGAAATTGATAAATATGCGATATGTGTTCCATGTGTTATCGAAAATGAAAATGATTATTTTATGAAAACATTATTTCCAAGCAGGAAATACACGAAGAAGTATAAATTGGAGGAAAAGAATGAATGAAACAGAAGAAAAAGAAATTATTGATTCGGTAGAAAATGAAGAATGGGTTTCTGTTGATAACTTACAGGATATGAAGAAAAAAATGATGATTGCTGCTTCTGAAACCGCCTTGAAAGATTATAGAATAAATATAAGGATTTCAAAAAGAGATGTTGAAATATTAAAAACAAAAGCTCTTGAAGAAGGATTACCGTATCAAACTTTAGTAGCCAGCATCTTGCACAAATATGTGACAGGAAAAATGGTTGAAACTAATAAACAAAATTTTGCCTAACAACCGATTGAACCCGACTCGGCTATTGTCACATAAATTACTGTTATTCCACTATAATTGATCTGAGGCATCAAAAATTGGGTTTTCCTACAGCCTCGTTAGATAGACTTAGCAAGCCATAAAAAATAATTAAAGTGTTTACAATACGTATTAATAGTATTATATTTGTACGTATGGAGATTGTTATGGAAACAAAATTGACATTAAAATTAGACCAGAACGTTATTCTTTTAGTAAAAAAATACGCAGAAAATAATAATCGGAGTTTATCAAAACTTGTTGAGGATTATTTTAGAAATTTAATCGCTGAAAGTGAAATTAAAAATAAAATTTCTCCATTAGTTAAAGAATTAAGTGGTGTAATTTCTGAGAAAGATTTAAAAGATCTTGATTACGTATCATATTTGGAAAATAAATATGAATAAAAAAATATTTATTGATTCAGATATAATTCTTGATCTGCTTTGCCAAAGACAACCATTTTATAATTTTGCAGCGGAGGTATTTACATTGGGAGACGAGAAAAAAATTGAATTAGTTACAAGTTCTCTCGTTTTTGCAAATGTCTATTATATTCTGAGAAAAATATTAGGAATTGAGAAAGCAAAAGAGTTATTAAGGAAATTAAGATTAATAATTAATATAATTTCAGTTGAAGAAAAATCAGTTGATTTAGCTTTAAATTCAAGGTTTTCAGATTTTGAAGATGGATTACAATATTTTACAGCAAGAGAAAATAATATAAACATATTGTTAACAAGAAATATCAAAGATTATAAAGAAAAAGATTTGATTATTCAAACACCTGAAATATACTTAAAAGCATTTATAAATAAATAGGCTTTCTAACAATCAATTGAATCCGATTCGGCTATTGTCACATAAATTACTGTTATTCCACTATAATTGATCTGAGGCATCAAAAACTGGGTTTTCCTATAGCCTCGTTCGGACCCTTCGGGCGATAAAAACAAGAACTTGACATGCATGTGTAATATTTGTATATTGCATGCATGGAGGAATTTATGCCTACATTACAAGTAAGAGACCTACCAGAAGATATTTATACTCAAATAAATTACTTGGCGAAAAAAGAACATAGAAGTCTTGCCCAAGAGACGATTGTTTTATTAAAACAAGGAATTACAACAAAGCTTGGAAACAAAGAACGAAGAAGAAAACTCCTTGAGAAGATAAGCGACTTGAATATTGACTGCAGTAGATTCCCTGATCCTGTTGTCCTAATACGTGAGGATCGTGAGAGATGATAGTTGTATTAGATGCAAGTTCAGCAATTGAAATTGCCTTAAATCGTGAAAAAGCTAATAAATATCGTGAAATATTAAGAGATTCAGATCTTGTACTTGCTCCCGATACATTCCCTTCAGAAATAACCAACGTATTCTGGAAATATGCATCATTTTCAGATATGTCAACAGACCAATGCGAGAAGGGAATTGATTATTGTATAGATCTGATTGATGATTATATTGAGACAAAAAGTATGTGCCGTGAAGTGTTTTCAGAGTCTTTAAAGAATGAACATGCCGCATATGACATTTTCTATTTAATTATTGCACGTAGATATAATGGCTTAATACTAAGTAGAGATAAGAAAATGAATAAGATAGCACAAGAATTAAAGATAAAGACAATGAATGAAGATGCGTAGAACAAAAGTTTCAATTAGATAATTTCCTTGTCACATTTTATGCTGTCGCTGAGTTCCTGACGCACAAAATGCGCCAAGCCCTACGATCGCGAAAATACAGGTTAAGCAAATGTTGAGACTGTAGAATATGTCCAAAATTAACCTCTGTTATGCCATTATAATTGATTTGAGGCATCAAAAACAGGGTTTTTCTACAGCCTCGTTGAGACTGTAGAAAAAGGGCACTTCTAAAAACCTCATTCGGTATTTTAGTTCGTCCTTTTTTGTCCTTACTTCATCACTAAAACAGTTATATAAACAAATTATATTTCTGTTTTATCTTCTTGTAAGGACAAGAAATCACTTCATTAAAAATCCAAAGCAGGTTTTTAGAAGTGCCCATAAGTCAAAGAACATGCTGTTAGATGTCACATATAATTTCTCCTATAGCAAGAGGACAGGCGATTTTATTATGAGTGAACTGGGTAAAGAAGAAAGCATTATTTTGCACTGTGTTTTAAATACATTTTCGGGTTTTGGAAATCTGGCGGATTTAAATGTTTATTTTGCACTGAAAAATGCAGAGTAAATCTTCTAAATGTGTTTTATGAACAAATAATATGAAAATATAAACGGAGTTTTTATGAAAAAAATCTGGAAAATAGCAGTTGTGTTTTTAGTACTGGCAGGGACTGTCGGGTGTTATAATGATGAGGGGGACGGTGGTGTCCGGTATTCTAAAAGCGAGTGGATGGCGGAGTTTTTCGGGGAGATAACTTCGGATTCTTATCCCGGCGTCCATGCGGTGTCGTGGTGGAATGAGAACTTTGATGAAACATATCTAAGAATAGATTCTTCGAGACAGTCGCTTGAGGCATATAGATTACTGGTTAAACATGGCGGTTTCAGCACAAATTGTCAGTTTTCATCCGGTATACTTATTCCCGACGGCAGCAGACTTTATCACTCGGCATTTCCCGATTTCGGCGGTACCGAGGATATTGTTACTTCACAGGCGATAAAAACTTTTGAAGATCTTGCCGGAGAAAAGATTGCGTGGGCATATTTTTCTAATAACTGGGGGAATGGGCTTGTTTTCCCCGCATCTGCGGTTTCCACCATACATAATTACGGCAGAACTCCATTCATCAGGATTATGTTCCGGAGCGAATTTGAGGAGGATCGTGCTGATCCTAACCTGGATCTCCGTGACATCGTAAATGGTGTGTATGATGATGATATCAAGGCGTGGGCGCAGGGAGCTATCGCCAGCGGTATAAATCTCCTTGCGGAATTTGGTACTGAGGTAAACGGGAAATGGTTTTCCTGGAACGGTATATATTATGGCGGAGGGACAACTAACGGATACGGAGATCCGGCTTATCCCGATGGACCGGAGATTTTTAGAGATGCGTACCGTCATATTATTGATTTGTGTAATGCGGAGGGGGCAGACAAGATAACCTGGTTTTATCACTTTGATGATAGTGATGATCCGGAGGAATGGTGGAATACTCCTGAATATTATTATCCGGGAGACGGTTATATAGACTGGATCGGCGTAAGTACATACGGCAATTTTAGTCGTGATGAGGAGTATGCTGCGCCTTCGGAACTTATAAAAAATGCATATGGTAAATTGCAGAGAGTTTCTAAGAATAAACCGTATGCAATCCTTGAATTTGGGGTGACTGAGTTATAGTTTTGTGTTAATTGGAGGATTTATGGAGAGGCGAGTTGTTGTTACGGGAATGGGCGGTGTTGCGTCGAACGGTGTCGGCGTCAGCGAGATATTTGAAGGGTGTCTCGAGGCAAGATCGAGATGCGAGAGGATCCCCGATAAATGGAAGGATTATTCCGGGTTCGGGTGCGATATCTGGTCACCGCTTGATGAGCCGGACTACTCTAAATGGGGAATAACCGACATTGACGTGAAGCAGCTTGACCATTCCACACTCATAGCACTCCACTCAGCCTTTGAAGCACTCAGCGACTCCGGGTACGCTTATAAACTTATCGACGCTAAGTACAACAAATACGAGGTTGACGGGATAGATCCGTATAGAACAGGAGTGATACTCGGCACCGGGATAGGCGGCATAAGCAGTCTTGTCCAGGCGTATGCTTTCAGAATGTTGTCCGGGAGCAGATCGATGATTGATGCCTCGTTAGAGAGAGCGGGCGATATGAGAGATGTTATGGAAAAAGTCTCATCGAGGATGCTCTTGCCGAGGAGATTTAATCCGTTCTCGGTACCGATGATTATGCAGAACGCCGCAGCTGCCAATATCGGGATAAAGTTTGGTTTTAAGGGGATCAACAGGACAGTTTCGGCAGCGTGTGCCTCGGGGACGGCGGCCATCGGGAATGCTTATGAGGCTGTTAAATCGGGGCGGCTCGATGCGGCATTGACGGGGGGAGTTGAGTATCTCTATGATGAATACGGCGGTCTTTTTTACGGATTTGACATACTGAAAACGCTTTGTAAACCGCTGGAAAATATAGAACAGTCTAACCGTCCGTTTGACAGGGACAGGAGCGGATTTTTGTATAGTCAGGGCGGAGCCGGAGTTTTGATAATCGAGGAGCTGGAAACCGCAGTTAGGCGGGGCGCGAAGATATATGCGGAGATATTATCATTCCACGAGAACAACGACGCATCAAATATAATGATGCTCGACAACTCGGGAGAGGCAATAGAGAGAATGGTGCGGACGGCGGTCGATGATGCCGGGATCAAACCGGAGGATATCGATTACATAAATGCTCACGGTACAGGGACACTTCTCAATGACGAGGTGGAGAGCGGTGTCATCGAGAGAGTTTTCGGGAAAAATGTATATGTCAACTCTACTAAATCGATACTTGGGCACTCGCTCGGGGCGTCCGGTGCGCTTGAGGCAATAGTTACTATTCTAAGTATGCACAAAGGAGTACTTCATCCTAACAAAAACCTTGTTAATCCGGTACGTGATCTTAATTTTGTTATGAACAGACACGAAACTAACATAAAGACGGCACTTACCGAGTCGTTCGGATTCGGCGGGCATAATTCCTGTCTTGTTCTGAGGAATTTTGGTTCTTAACGGGTGAAATATATTCCACCCAAAAACATTTGACAGCATTTTTACTAAATGTTAGTAATTGTCGGAACAATTATATGGAAGTCCGGTTAAAATCCGGCACAGCCCCCGCTACTGTAAGAGTGGACGAAACCGTTTAATATATCACTGGTTGATACCGGGAAGATGACGGGATTAGGATGAAACTTGAGTCAGGATACTTTAATTGTTACTTAAATCTTCGGAGGGAAGTATGCTGATCTACTATAATCAAACATTAATACGCAGTTTCAATTTGCTTATCATGTCAGAGTAATCGTTATTTGACTTGGCTCTTGCAGGATTCAAGAGTTCTTGATTTCTGCAAAAACCGTTATGCGATATAATCGCATTATTTAATGAGCTTTATGCAAAAACTCTATATAAAAAAGTATTTTTGCATGTGGCTCTGAGGTGAAAAATTACAATAAGGAGATAAAGTTATGGATAGAGCTCTGTTAATAATCGGGCACGGGAGCAGATCTTCCGATGCAGTTCAGATATTCGGGAAGACTGTTGAATATATAAAAGGCAAGTCGGATTTTGAGATGGTAGAAGGGGCTTTTATGGAGCTCGCATCACCGTCTATCGAGGAGACAGTTGTAAAAATCGTTGATAACGGGGTAAAAGATATAGTTGCCGTTCCCTATTTCCTATTCCCCGGCATACATATCAAAGAGGATATCCCGGAGATAATCGCCGCTCTTATGTCCAAACATAAAGGATTAAAGATAACTCTGACGGAGCCTATAGGTTATGATGACCTGATATGCGAGATCCTTTTAAAGAGATCTCTCTCTGTTTAGAATGAAGTTTTGTTTTAAAAAAAATTATTACCCGGGGCAAAATTATGATTGTAAAGCCGTATGAGATAGAGAAGAGAAGTTTTGAGATAATCGGAAGTGAACTTGACCCGCGGTTTGCCGGTCATCCCGATCTTGACCTGATAAAGCGTGTCATTCACACGACGGCAGACTTTGAGTACGCCGATCTGCTTGAGATAAGCGGCGATGCTGCTGTCTCCGGGTTGAATGCGGTTAAGTCCGGCAAAAAGATATATGCCGATACGACTATGATCGTCTCCGGTGTCAACAAAAAGCAGCTCGCAAAATACGGCAGCGGGATCTATACTCTGGTTGACGATGAGAGCGTGAAGAACGAGGCGGAGAGGACAGGTGTTACCAGGTCGATTATCGGGATTGAGAAGGCTGCTTCCCGTGAGGAGATCGGTATTTTTGCCATAGGCAATGCTCCGACAGCCCTTTTTAAACTGTGCGAGATGATCGACGCCGGTCTTGTCAAACCGGATCTCGTGATCGGTGTGCCTGTCGGTTTTGTCGGAGCTGCCGAGTCCAAAGAGGAGTTGTCCATCCGCAAGGTTCCCTACATTCTCACGCGGGGGCGGAAGGGCGGGAGTCCCGTAGCAGTCTCCATCATAAACGCTATTCTCTACAGGTCTTTGGGATACGATGAAAGATAGGGAGTTGAGGGAGGGATTTACTACCGGTACCTGTGCCGCCGCCGCTGCCCTTGCTTCCGCGCTCCTTTTGAATGGGGAGCATGAGACGGAATGTGTTGAGGTAACCCTCCCCATCGGCAGAGTAATCACCGTTTGCATAGATGAATGTTTTTTCGACGGCGATGCGGCAGTCAGCTCTGTGATCAAAGATAGCGGAGACGACCCCGATGTTACAAACGGGATAAAGATATGTGCAAGGGTGAGCCGCATCGCCAAAAGTGAGATAGTTGTCACCGGCGGGATCGGTATCGGCGTGGTAACGAGGAGCGGTCTGCAGATAAAACCCGGCGACTATGCGATAAATCCTGTTCCGCTGGAACAGATAAAGAATACATTGAAACCGTTTATAAAAAACAACTCCGGATTTTATGTTGAGATATTTTGTCCGGAGGGTGAGAAGGTTGCCTTAAAAACTTACAACCCAAAGTTGGGAATTACCGGCGGGATCTCCATTCTCGGAACAACAGGAGTTGTAAAACCGATGTCTGAGGACGCATACAAAAAGACGCTCTCACTCAAAATGTCTGTGATCTCATCGGAGGGGGGCGAGTCGGCAGTTATGACTCCGGGTAATTACGGGAGCAGTTTTATAGAGGCGAATTACCGTATCGATCCCGATCTTGTTATAACAACAGGCAACTACATCGGTTATATGATTGATGAAGCGGTAAAGTTCCGCATAAAAAACGTCCTGCTTATCGGTCATATAGGCAAGCTGATTAAGGTAGCCGGCGGGATATTTAACACACATTCGCGGACAGCCGACTGCCGCAGCGAGATATTTGCGGCGCATCACACTCTTTTTTGCGGGAATGGGGATCTGGTCAGGGAACTCATGTCTGCAAATACAACCGACGACTGCGTGAGGATTGTTAAAGATCCGGATTTTTACGGTTATATTTGTGATACGATTAAAAAAAGATGTTCGGACTACTCATATGGGGAGATAAACTTTGAGGTTATCATCTTCAATCTGGAGTGCGGGATACTCGGCAGATCGGCTAATTGTGATGATATGTTAAAAAAGGTAACTATAGATGAAAAATAAGATACACATTCTCGGAATGGGGCCGGGGAGCAGCGATTACTATACTGCGAAGTCTATCGGAATTATCAAGGACTCCGATCTGATTATCGGATCAGCGCGGATTATCGGGAGTCTCGATACGGCAGGCAAGTCCGTTTTTATTTATGACGGCGACTTTGAGGCGCTTTCCCGTTGTGTGAATGATAATTCTGATAAGAAAATAGCAGTCTGCGTCTCCGGCGATACAGGTTTTTATAGTCTTGCCGGAGTTATTGAACGTCATTTCCCGGGTCAGTCTGTTTTTGTTCCGGGGATATCGAGTTTTTCGTATTTTTTTGCGGCAATGGGCATGACTTACGAGGATTATTACATGGCATCGGTTCACGGACGGGAGACCGATATCTGCGGGTCACTTTTAACATACAAAAAGATATTTCTCCTTTTGGATGGCTTTAGAGGTCTTGAGTCAGCTGTTTCCATTCTCAAAGAACGGGAGGAATTTTCCGGTGTAAATCTGCATATAGGTTATAATCTGAGTTATCCCGATGAGAAACTTATCTCCATTCCGCTGAAGGAGTTCAACCCATATGGGTTGGAGGTCAAGGGGAGTTACGTTATGGCGGTGGAATTATGAATTTTTATGATGACAAAAACTATATAAGGGGCAATATCCCCATGACAAAGTCCGAGGTAAGAGCGGTAATCATCTCAAAACTCGATCTCGATAAAGAGTCTGTATTACTCGATATCGGTGCCGGGACTGGCTCCGTCTCGATATGTGCCGCAGAGAGGGCGAAGATAGTTTATGCTGTCGAGAGGGAGCCGGAGGGGATCGATCTTATCCGCAATAACATAACACACTTCGGAGTGTCAAATGTCATCCCGATACCGGGCAGTGCTCCGGCAGTGATGAAAGAGATTAATCCCGATTATAATAGAGTTTTTATAGGCGGATCGGGTGGTAAGATCGGGGGGATATTTGAAGAGTTAACCCGTCAGGGTTATCGGGGGCCGGTCGTTGTAAGCGCGATAACGATTGATACTTTGAGCGAGTCTATCGGGATTATCCGTTCTTTAGGTATAACAGATTATGAGATAACTCAGATAACAGTTGCGAGGAACGACTTTGACGGGAGCAGAACTATGATGAAAGGGTACAATCCGGTGAGTATCGTTAAGTTTTATATGAATGGCGGTTCTGGGGCTGATTAGATACCAGATCTTTTGAAAAAAGTCGACCAGCTGAGGACAGAGTATAATTTTTGCAGGAGGATTAATGGATAGGGTAATTTATGGGATCGGTATCGGGCCTGGGGATCCGGGGTTTATAACCGTCAAGGGGGCTGAGATTATCGGCAGGCTCGATACGGTATTTATACCGGAGACAGGCGACTC
This sequence comes from Spirochaetota bacterium, assembly GCA_041306845.1. Classification (GTDB taxonomy): domain Bacteria; phylum Spirochaetota; class GWE2-31-10; order GWE2-31-10; family GWE2-31-10; genus JBFZEO01. The sequence continues at coordinate 186 of JBFZEO010000023.1, read as the reverse complement.
GGACTCAAGGGCAAATGAGATTATAAAGGATTATATCGGAAGTAACGCAGAGATCATCAGACTCAATTTCTCGATGTCCAAAGATATAGCTGAGCGGAATAGGTCACGGCAGGAGAATGTTGAGATCGTTCTAAAAAAATACGAGAGCGGCGGACTCTGCGGCATAGTGACCCTTGGCGATCCGAT
>JBFZEO010000021.1:0-9031 GCA_041306845.1 Spirochaetota bacterium | reverse complement strand
GAGTGTCATGAAAAAACATATCGTTATAGATGGGAAAAGTAACGGTAAAGTTATACTGAAAAACTTTTTAAGTCCGTTGGCTCCGTCAATCGATGCAACTTCGAGTATATCGGTTGGTATTGTTTGTAATCCGGCGAGATATATTACCATGATGTAGCCGAGTCCCTGCCATACAGATGTAACAACTACTGCCCACGGTGCAAGTCGTGTGTCGGTGAGCCAGCTTAGATTAAAAATCTGGATTCCTGTAAAATTATAAATGTATGAGAAAACGTCTCTGTATATAAATGACCATATGTATGCGACTATTATCAAACTTAGAACTGTTGGTAAGAAAAACATAGTTCTCAGCAGGTTTTTATTTCTTATGCTAGAATCAAGAGCGAGAGCGATGAGGAGAGCTATCAGGTTTATAAGGATTACATTGAAGAATGTGAAAAAGAGCGTAAAACTTATAACTTCACCAAATTTTGAATCTTTGGGTATATCTTTATAGTTATCAAAACCCACAAATTTGATTGTGGAATATCCAACTTTTTTTAATCTCGATTTGATAAAAGATTCTGAAAATACAGAAACCTTGTTTTCAATTGTCAATGTTCCATTTCTATTCTCATAATAGGAATGGATTTTATTACGCTCTTTATCAGTCAGAAGATATTTGAAATTGTCATTTTTTAATTTCTGATAGACAGCAGCTATCTTTGTCATGTCATAATTACCGTCTGTAAGATTTAACTTGTATACCTTACCTTCGGAATTTAATGTGTATATTTCATAAATACTTTCCGGTTGAGATTTGTATTTGCCAAATCTCTTGTCAAATTCTTTGGTGTTCATCTCAAGCGGGAGATTATAATCAACGAGTACGCTGAATTCAGATTCCTTCATCTGTCTCGGTACTTCGGGAGTTATACCATTCCAACTTATGAAAGAGTATCCTATCCCCTGAACAAACGGATTGAGGAAGAAAACGGAATAAACAAGCAGCGCAGGCAATATAAATAATCCGAAGAAAAAATACTTCCTGAATCCTTTATTAAATTTACTATTCATCTAAACATCCTTATAAACTCTAATAATTAATATTACTATATATAATAAGTAGAATAGTGTGAGTTTTTATCTAAATCACAATATATCTACGCAGTTATCACTGAAAAAAATGATCGAAAAAATGGAACATAACGCAGGTCAACGTTACTACAAAGGGAGTCAAATAATAGTTAAAACTTTTTCTTTTATTTTTAAACCGATTTTAATAAACAATAGGGAGGGAAGTCCCTCCCTATTGTTATAATTGAACAGATAAAATTATTTCTTTACAGAATTTTTCCACTGTTCGTCAAGGTATGATATTACCTGAGCTTTTGTTTTCTGCTGGCTGTAATATTCCTGAAGAGTTTTTTTAGATTCTTCAAAAACAACAACTGGCCACATTGAGAATGCCCAAGGCATAGTCTTGTTTTCACTTACGTATTTAACAAGATCCTGGAAAGGAGCTTCCATGTTAGCCACGTTAGCGCCTTTTACAGTAGGGAGAAGTTTACACTTTTCAACCCACAAGTTAACGCCCTCTTCGCTTGTCATAAAGTCAAAGAATTTCTTAGCAGCTTCTATGTTTTCTTTAGGAGCCGTAGCAGAAATTGCAAATGTAGAGTCAGTGTCAACATATAATTTTGTTTCAGCAGCATCATTAGTAAATGGGAATGCAAAGAATCCTGCATTTAAAGCTGGATTGATAGTTTTAGAAGATCCGTAAGCCCAAAGACCCTGAATCATCATTCCATAGTTTCCAGATGCAAAGTTTGTTGTCTGAGCATTGTAGTCCATATCCATAGCTTTAGCACCTGCATTAGCTTTGTAGAAGTCAAAAACGTTGAAAACATTGTCAAATTTTTCACTTGCGAATGTTCCTGTTCCTTCATTCATTGACTTGATCCAAGTCATCAGGTCTCCGCCGATAACAGCAGTATGAGCCATTGAAAAGAAGTGTCCTAAAGGCCATGAATCTTTTATTGAAACAGCAAAAGGGGTAACTTTGTTTTTAGCTAAAGTTTCACAAACTTTTTTCATTTCATCAAAAGTTGTAGGAACAGAAAGATTGTATTTTGCAAAAACATCTTTATTGTATATAACACCGATACCAGCCATATCCATAGGAACTGCATATAATTTACCATTGTAAGTTACAGAGTTCTTAGCAGCATCGACAATTTTTGTCATAAACGTTTCGTTAGTAACATCGAGAAGATATCCGGCTTCTGCATAATCAAAAACAGTCTTGTATGACTGAAGCATCATTATGTCCGGAGCTTCACCGGCAACGAGTCTTGCCTTAAGAACAGTCTGAGCATCGTTAGGGATTGTCTCAGTTTCAATCGTGATGTTTGGGTATTTCTGAGTAAAAACCTGAGAAATCTCATTCATCTGATTTACAATTTCTTGTTTGTAGTGGAAAAGCTGTAGAGTAACCTTTTTGTCGCCAGAGTCTTTACAACCTGCTAAACCCATTAACATAACGGGAATTAACACGAGCAGTAATTTTTTCATATTAATTTTCTCCTTCTTAAATAAAAAATTATCTAGAGGGCATTTTAGAGAATTTATTATTATATGTAAAGTTGAATTTACAAAAAAATGAAATATTAATAATATTTCATTTGATCTCAATAAAGATTGGCAGTAAATTATTTTAGCTTAATTTCGGTAATTCCGTAATTTGTACTAAAATTTCCATTCTTTTCAAACCCAAAAGATTCAACAAAAGGGTGTTTTTTCAGCATGTCATGGATATTTTTTCTGAGGATTCCAGCTCCGGTTCCGTGGAGAATTTTTATATCCTTGTTGGAGGATAAATGTGCCTGTTCGATAAACTTGTCAACTTTCCGCGAAGCATCGTCAAAAGTCAATCCGCGCACGTCGAGAGTTGCCGAAGTGAGTCCGGAGACAAACGTGTTCTGGTTTGCAATCTGTTCTGGTTTCTTTGCGGATCTTAATTTCTCCAGGTCGGCCGGGTTACATTTTAATTTTATTGCTCCAAACTGAACTACAATTCCATCTTTTTGAACCTCAATCACTCGTCCTTTTATATCGTTGATATTGTGTCTTACATCATCGCCGCAGGTAAATGTTTGAGTCTCAGCACTCTTTTTCGGTTCTTTTTCGGTTTGAGGAATGGTCTGACCGATCTTTTCAATGAAATATTTCCCTTCTATTATAGAGTCTCTATCTGCTTTTTTTGATCTTATTCTTCTGACAACTGACTCAAACTCCTTCCGGGCATCTTTTAGGAATTCCTCTTTTCCGGATTTGAGGAGCTGTTTGTATTTAGTCTCAAGTTCATTAATCCTTGTCTCTTTTATGGATAGTTCATCCTGTTGTGACTTGTATTTGTTTATTTCCAGTTCAAGTTGGTTTTTTGTTTCATTAAGGAGGAGCCGGTCGTTTTCAAGTTTTTTTATCAATTCTTCAACTTTTATATAGTCGCTGTTCAGAAGTGATTTTGCCTTGTTGAGAACCGTCGCTTTTAATCCGAGTTTTTCTGATATCTCAAGCGCTCTGCTTGAACCGGGGATCCCGGGGAGGAGTTTATATGTCGGACGGTAGTGTTCGCTGTCAAACTCCATAGACGCATTCATCACACGCTCGGTCTGCGAAGCATAATGTTTTATAGATCCGTAATGTGTTGTAATGATTGTTGTGGCACCACGATCTTTGAGATATTCGATGACGGCTATCGCGAGACTCGAGCCCTCGGACGGATCGGTCCCGGAACCAAGCTCGTCGAGTATCACAAGCGAGTTCGGAGTGACATCATCGATTATATTTTTTATATTTGTTATGTGGCTGGAGAATGTTGAAAGTGACTTTTCGATAGATTGGTCGTCCCCGATATCGATAAAAAGCGAATCAAATATAAAAAAACGGGAGTCCCCTTCTGCCGGTATCGGAATCCCGGTCTGCGTCATGGAGGCAAAGAGTGCTATGGTTTTAATAACAACGGTTTTACCTCCGGTATTCGGGCCGGTTATTACCATTATACCGGAATCTTCCCCAAGACTCATGTTAAGGGGAACAGCATCTTTACCGAGGAGGGGATGTTTTCCGCCGGTTATCACGATCTCAGGTTTATCGGATATCACCGGTGAGGCAGATTTTTCCTTGTAAGCATATCTGCTTATCGATCGGTAGACATCAAAAATTACCAGTTCCTTGTCCAAAGTTATGAGCTCATGGGATATGCCCGTGAGGAGTTCGGTATATTCGGTAAGAATTTTACGTATTTCGGCTAATTCCTCATTCCTATGCTGATGCAGCTCGCTGTTCAGACTAAAAACTCTCTCCGGCACAACGAACGCCGTCTGACCGCTCTGAGAGTAGTCGATGATAACGCCTTTTACCATATTCTTGTACTGGACTTTTACGGCAACGCAGTCGTAGCCGTCCCTGACTGTCACGATGTCGTCGGCGGAGTAGTCGAGTTTTTTGATTTCCGAGTAGAATGTGTCTGTTGCTCTTTTTATCGATACTGCAGTTTCGCTGATTTTTAATCTTACTTTTTTGAGAACAGGGGAGGCGGAATCATATATCCGTCCGGTTTCATCTACTATGGAGAGTATCTTATCTGCGGTATCTTCTGTCTGAACGGATGCCGTAAAAAGTTCGTCAGTGTATGGATATTTCTCGGAAAACAGCCTTTTCTTTATGGTGAAATAGGTTTTTATGGAATTTGCAATACCGTATAGTGTTATGGCCTCAAGGATTATCCCTTTTTCCGCCTCAAACACATTCGCCCTGAAATTATAAAACTCGCCGTAATCAACAGATCTTCCCGCATTAAAAATCTTAAGCAGTCCGCCGATTATGGCGTGATCCCTTTTTATCTTTTGAACGTCGTCAGTCGGACGGAGCTCTTTTATAAAGTCCGCAGAATTTCTGCTGAGTGCATAAGCTCCTATTCTCTCAGTTATAGTAAAATAATCTATCTTTTGTAAGTTTTTATCAGTAAACATATTTCCCGTTCGTTTTTGTTATATCTAAAGTGTAATCTTCCTCTGAATTTAAAGTTATCTCGACAATTTTTGGAGTCTCTCCAACTCTTATCCCGATCTTTCCCGGAGGCAGTCTGTAGGTAAATCTGTAGTTTGTTCCTTTTTTTAGCGGTTTTACAGCTGCGTAATCGTTAATGTAGTAGGTTCCGTCAGTCTTATCGTAGATGTAACCCGCCGTATCTCCATTAACAGTAAGCGGTAGAGATTTTGAGTCGGAATTTATTATAAGCAGCGACGGTGTCGGCGTTAGCGGAATGTGGGCAACTACCGTTCTCTCATCGAGTCCGAATTTGAGTTTGAATCTCTTGGTATCGTATTTTATACCATCCTTTTCAAAATCGGTAACTATAAAAGCGTACTCCTTGTTGCTGTAGAATGGAGCCTGCGCGTTCCCGGATAATTTCCCTATTACATAATCTTTCAAAGTAACGTTTTTGTTTCTGCCGGCATCCCAGATAACAACGGAAGTTTCCTCATTCTTAAGAGCCTCCGAAACAGTCTCGGAATAGTTGTCAAACTGAAAGAGATAATCATCGCCTTTTAGCTGGTTCCAGAATCGGAGACTCAGCATAACCTCTTTGGGCATGAGGTTGTGGACGGTTACGTGGATCTTTTCTCCATCTTTTGTCTCTTTGTTTTTCGACTGCATATTATAAGGTATAACGTTTATCTTTCTCGTAGTTTTGTATGAACCTGAGTTGACAGATATTTCATGGTACCCTTTTTTCAGATAATAAACTTTGCTGAAAACGGTCTGTCCGCTCTTAAATCTTGCCTTATCAAAGACATTATCTATCTTTATAAAGATGTTTTCCTCGTTCATGTTCGCTTTGTTAAATGAGAATATTATCTTGCCGTAATTTCCGCTCAGTATGGTTTCATAAATTTTACCTGTTTGGAAGAAATAAAATGAAGCTCCCGATAATAATAAGAGTACGAGAATAATAGCTGTTGCCGTTCGCTTTCTCTTTAGTGATTCTTTGTGGCGTGTGTAGTACGGATAGGTTTTTTCGTCCTTTTCCCCTTTTACAAGGAGTTTCAGCGATGCCTTGAGTTCATAAACATTAAACTTTGAAAAATAGTTTTTTAGAGTTTTTATGAGCGGATACAAAGTTTTATATCGTCTTTTTACATTAGGATTAAATGTTTTTCCCAGCACTTTATTTACTATGCCGGGTACCCCTTTTACGATTTTTTTTACAGGCTTATATTTACCTCTCGATATCGCATCCATAACTTCGCTTGAGAACTCGTTTTTGAATGGGCGGATTCCCGTTATCATCTCGTAAAAAACAACCCCGAGAGAGTAGATATCGCTCTGATAACTTACCTCTTTTGAACTGGAAAACTGTTCCGGCGACATGTATGCCGGGGTGCCGATGATTGTTCCGGTGGCTGTGAGATTATTATCTTTCTGGTTCTCGCTCTTTTGTGCGGCGATCCCAAAATCTATTATCTTGACATCTCCATTCTCGGAGATGAGAATGTTGTGCGGTTTTACGTCTCTGTGTACTACTTTTTTTGTATGTGCGTGATAGAGTCCGAGGGCGGCCTGGTAGAGGATAAAAAGTGCGAGATTGGGGGCGATCTTGCCGGCACTCTGGATTATATTGTTGAGTGCCCCGCCGCGGACGTATTCCATGGCGATATAGGTTGATGTTCCCTCTTTGAAATGGTCATAAAACTGTACTATATTTTCGTGACGGAAATCGAGCATGACAGTTGCCTCTCTGAGGAATCTGTCTCGGGTTTCCTTATCTCTGATTTTTAACTCTTTCAGGATAATTTCCCGTTTGAGGGTAGGGTGAATGGCTCTGTAGACCTTTCCCATCCCGCCTTCGCCGATGATGGCAGTTATCTTGTAGTCCTTAATCATGTTTTTTGCTGCCGGTTTGGCGGCTGATGAGCCTGAAGTGGAATTGTTGTTTACAGCCATAAAATCTCCCTCAATTTCATAATCTCTCTTTTAGAAAAAAAACTACCGGATTTTACGATTATTGTTATTTTGTGTCAACTGTTACCTTTTAATTTGCAGGATACTATTGCTAACTCAGTAATTGGATTTGTAAATTTTGGCCATAGGATAAAAAATATACGGAAGGTTTTTCAAAATATTTGTAATCGAAAATGCAAGTTTCTTCATTTAATATAATAAGGAGTTTTATTATGAATGAAAATGCCAGCATTGAATTTGAGACCGATCTCATTCCATTCCACGTACTTTTCGACAGCGAACTGCACAAGGCTATCAAGAAAGAAGCGCGGCACCGCCGAATGAAGTTTTCTGAGTTTATCAACGACGTTCTGCGCGAAGCTATGTTTTTCCTTGATAAGGTTAGTTTCAGGATTGCCGACCTGCCATGTGACGATTACGATGAGAAATTGGTCCCGATTAAGATTAAAAGGCGGCTTTTTATCGATCGCGATCTGAAATACAAGCTTTTTCATTTTCAGAACTATTTTAAGCTGAGGAGTAAGGGGGCGGTACTGCGGTTTTTAATGAGGATGTATCTGCGGAAGCTGGAGCGGCTCGGCGATGACGGCGTGAGAATATTTATTGAGAGGACTCGTAACAGGTGGCTGGAGGAGTTGAAAAGGGTGAAAGTCTGGAAACGTTGGGTTAATCCGGTGAATCTAAAAAATTACCATAGGCAAAATATTATGCAGACTGAGGTTATCAATAGTTTCTCCTACGTAACGGAGATCCGGCTTCAATAGAAAAAAACTAAAACTGGCATTCTTGTAAGAAACAGTAAACCTTTTTGCATAATCCTACATTCTCCGTCACGGGATAGGTCCGCCTTGACACCAGAGCAAATCGGTAATCTTTATAAAAACTATTGGATTCCCAAACGTTCGATCTTCATTTTGAATGACTTATTGCTGCTTTCACGATACTTTTTGTTTAGCTGAATGTAAATTTACATCCATTTTCATACATTCTGCATGAAAAAAACACAAGTTCATTCACTTTCTAATTTTTTACCATAGGCAAATTAATCCGGCCCGACAACTTTTATTCCAGTATCCCTTTTAGGTACTCCTCAAATCCCTTTTTACGGAGGAGACACGACGGACACTCGCCGCAGCCCATTCCGAAGTTGTTCATCTTTGTTACTCCGTTGTAACAGGTCAGAGTCTCATTGATAACAACATCGAGGCATCCCAGCTCCTCAGCGAGCTTAAACTCCTTTGCCTTTGTGAGCCACATGAGAGGTGTGTGGATTACAATATTTTTATCTTTAAAGTCTGTTGCGAGATTGAGTGTGACCTGCGCTGATTTTATAAACACATCGCGACAGTCAGCGTACCCCGAGTAGTCGGTTTCACAAACTCCTGTTACAAGGTGTCTCACTCCGATCGTGCTTGCCCATGCCGCCGCCGATGTTATAAAAAACAGATTGCGGTAAGGGACAAAACTTGACGGGACATCTTTATTCAGTTCGTGTCCACTGTCGAGTGATCCGCCCCCGGCGAAAAGGTTTGAAACGACAAGATCCTTCAAAAAGTCAAGATTCGCAATTTTTATCGGGACTCCGTTTTTTTTGCATATATCAGCAGCTATTCCTGTTTCGTTGGAGTGTTTCTGGTTGTAGCTGAATGTGATCGCTTCGACAGACTTAAAATTCTTCAACGCCCAGTAGAGACACGTGGTGGAATCCTGTCCTCCGCTCATGAGTACAAGTGCTTTTTCGTTTATGTAGGATTGGTTCATTTTGTCTCCTCCGTATATTTAAAAAGCTATCTTTTGCCTCTCTACTTTGTCGTAAAAACTTCTCAAATACTCACATACTAAAAGAGTGTTCCCCGAGTACCCGACTCCTTCCAAATTGGCTCTTGTTGGTCGCCAACTTCGGGTACTCGAGGAAAGTTTGTTCCGTTTTTCGAACTTTTCTACTCCTCGTATAAAGGGCACTCCTAATTACCTCGTTCGGTGTTTTAACTTGTCCTTTTTTTTACTCTACTTCGTTGCCGAA
>JBFZEO010000019.1:0-3795 GCA_041306845.1 Spirochaetota bacterium | reverse complement strand
TACTGACGTAAACTTACGCCTGCCAGCCGGCAATAGACTGAGTCATAAGAGCTGTGCGCTTATAAAATAACTCCTCGATAGACAGCAAGTCCCAAAGGCAGATATATAAGAGCTGCGCTCTTATAAAAAAACACACATTCTTAACCCCATCTAAACATTTCTCTTGTATTCTGTCTTTCATGGAGGATTTTTATATGAATAAAATAATTACTATGCTTAGTATTTTTCTGATGGCAGCCGGTGTTTTTGCAGCTGACAAAGTTGACTATGAGGTAAAGAAGATAACGGTTGATGTACCTGTAAGGTTCAATGTTTCCTATAACGGAAAGCAAAAGTCACTATTCAAAAACGGACTGCCGCTCGGCATAGGCTCCGGGATGTTTTACGCTGGCAAGGATTCAAAGGGCAACATGACATTCATCGCGATAACAGACCGCGGCCCGAACGCTGACTCACCTAAAGTTGAACCGGCTCCCGGCAGTTCCTATGCGTCCAAACTTTTTCCGGCACCCGGGTTTTGCCCTCAGTTCGGTCTTTTTGAGCTGAATGGGGAGACTGCGACTCTCAAATCAGTTACTACTCTCAAGGTAAACAAGAAAAACATATCAGGACTTCCACTCCCGATGGATCTGGTTGGATCAACAAAAGAGATTGCGATCGGGGAGGATCTTAAAGATATCGGAACAGATAAAAACGGTCTCGATACAGAAGGGATAAGCATTGACCGCAAGGACGGGAACTACTGGATATGCGACGAGTACGGCCCATTCATAGCAAAAATCAATTCAAAGACCGGAGAGGTTATCAAGAAATATACACCGGGGACTGAACTTCCTGAAATCATAAAGTTGAGACAGCCGAACAGAGGTTTTGAAGGGGTGACAGTTGCTCCAGATAACAAAGTATATGCGATTGTTCAGAGTATACTCGACATTGACGGCAAGGTTAAAGAGAGTAAGTCAACATTTGTGAGACTCGTGGAGCTGGATGCTGCAACAGGTAAGACTAAGATGTTCGCGTATCCTCACGATGTTTCCGAGTACGGTAAGAGCGCAGATGCTAAGATCGGCGATATCGTCTCTGTGGGGAATGGAGAATTCCTTGTTATAGAGCAGGGTGAGGATAAGAACGGCAACATGAGAAATTTAATCTACAAAATAAACATTCTTAATGCAACAGACCTAAGCGGAGTGAAAACAGCTGACGGAAAGGAACTTGAGCTGGAGGCCGACAGATCAAAAGTTGAGGCGCTCGGTGTAAAATATGCACAAAAGACACTTGTTGCTGACTTGAGAGCCGGCGGGTGGAATGTTGAAAAAGCCGAGGGGATCGCAGTTGTTGACAATAAAACTATATGTGTAACTTCTGATAATGATTTTGGGATCAAGGTGAATGTTGTTAATCCGGCACTCGACAAAGAGGGGAAACCGGTTAAGAAAGAGTCTAAATATGTTATCAATAAAAATGGGGAAGTTTTATATGACGGTGCGGTTTCCGGTGCCGGGATAGAGATTAAGGTTAATGATGAAGTGCAGAACTTCTGGATGATTAACTTTAAGAGTCCGATTTTTTAATTATCGATGAGATTGATAAAAAAAGAGAGGGGGATTGCCCTCTCTTTTTATTTGTCCGGAGTATTATCATTCAAAAAAACCTATAAAAGTATCAACCCACACGTAATTTGACTCGCCGACTAACTTGCCGTCTTTGTAATATCTCACATACGGTATCTGATAGTTGTTAAAATGCTTTTCCTTAAAATCCATGAATTCATCATAAAAACTCGCATTGTCATACAGAAAATAATAAACCGTTATATCAACCTCTTCAAATGCGTCCGGCTGATCCATATAGTTTTTCATGATAGTCCACTGGGGACACCAACTCTGACTCAAAATCACAGCCACATTCTGCGACGAGCCCAGCAGATCATCCGGGAACTCTCTGTTGTTCATAATGTCGTGAGCATCATCCTCATGAATCAAATTAATCCTAACCATGACAGCTCCTTTGCCGACCGCAGACAGCACCCTACATATTAATAGTAATAAAAAATCTTTATGAATTCGATAATTATGTGTATAAATATTAAAAATTATACCCTTATTTCTTATTAAATGTTAAATGTATAATGTTCCTGATTTAGGGATGTTTTGTCTGCCTGAGTTTATAACCGGTGCAGTTTGTTTCTATCTAAAGGGTACCTCTAATAACCTGCTTTGTATTTCAAACAAAGTAGTTTTTATCATAGACGAGAAGCTGAAGCCGCAGCATAATCTGTTTATGTGGGGACTTCAGCGACGAAGTATATGAGAAAAAGAACGAGTATGAAACCAAGTGAGGTTATTAGAGATGCCCTAAACTATTGGAGGATCTATGTTGTCTATAATTATAGCGTTTGCCCTTTTTATCCTGGGGTTGGTATTTGTTGTGAAAGGTGCCGATTTTCTCGTTGACGGAGCATCGTCTCTCGCCAAGAGATTTAACATTCCTGAGATAGTAATCGGTTTAACGATCGTTGCTTTCGGTACTTCTGCACCGGAACTCGTTGTTAATATATTTTCCAGTTTGTCGCCTTCACCCGGCGGGAATGAGCTTGCTCTCGGTAACATAATCGGAAGTAATATCTTTAATGTTCTATTGATTCTCGGTATTGCCGGAGTAATTTTTCCCCTGACTGTCCTCAGAAATACAGTGTGGAAAGAGATTCCGCTCTCTCTCGGTGCTGTTGTGCTGCTCTATGTTTTTGCAAATTTCTTCGGCGGCTCCGGCGGTGAAAAGTATATTACAAGGATAGAAGCTGGTATCCTGCTTGTTATATTTGGGGGATTTTTGTTTTATGTTTATAGATTGACTCTCAAGGAGCCTGCCGAGTCACTTGAGGTGAAACTCCATTCGCCCATGATCACCGGACTGTTTATCGCTCTCGGTTTTGTCGGGCTCTTTGTCGGCGGCAAGCTGGTTGTTGATAATGCTACTGCTATTGCGAGGATATTTAATGTGAGTGAAAAACTTATAGGTCTGACAATCGTTGCCTGCGGGACATCGCTGCCGGAACTTGCCACATCGGCTGTAGCGGCTTTCAAAAAAAGGAGCGATATCGCAGTCGGCAACATTGTCGGTTCAAACATTTTTAATGTATTCCTTATACTCGGTATCTCCGGTGTTATCAAGCCGATAAAGTATGTTTCATCGTTTGATTTTGATATTGGTATCCTTGCAGTTGCAACTCTGCTCCTTTTTGTGACGATGTTTACCGGTAAAAAGCACAAACTTGATAGATGGGAAGCTGTTTTTTTTATTGCCGCTTATGTGGCATATACTGCTTTTGTAATAATAAGGAAATAACCGGGGGAATTTTTTATGTTATCAAGAAATCTTGAAAAGGCAAAAGAGGCCTTTAAGAAAAAGAGCGTTGATGCGTCGATAGCGGCTCACAATGCGATGAAGTCCGCCGAGGAGCTTCATAATACAGAACAGGGTAAATATATAAAGAGTCTTGTCTACGGCGGACTCGACGGTATAATCACCACTTTTGCCGCAGTAGCCGGAGTTGCCGGTGCCAATCTCAGCATCTCTATCGTACTTATAATGGGATTTGCCAATCTGATAGCGGACGGACTTTCGATGGCTATAGGAGATTATCTCAGTACCAAGGCGGAGAACGACTATAACAGGGCTGAGAGGGCGCGGGAGGCGTGGGAAGTTGAACACTATCCTGACGGCGAAAAGAAGGAACTGGTCGAACTCTATGTGCATAAAGGACTCAGTGAGGAAGATGCTGTAAAACTAACA
>JBFZEO010000018.1:0-2936 GCA_041306845.1 Spirochaetota bacterium | reverse complement strand
CAACGGTATTGTTGTCCCATATTTAGAACGAAGTGAATTGAAAGGATGTGATGAATAACAATAATAAATTAAATCTTCGATCTGTTTTAAGAACTATCCGGATATTATACAACCGCAATTATAATATGCTCAAAAAAACACAAGGAACACTATCCCAAAAATATTATATCAAGCAAGAGCAGAAACTTGAAAGACAGTATATTCGTATACAACAAAAGCTAGGTGAATATATTGAAGATCCATGTCCGGTGCATACAAAGTTTTCATGTCAAGAATGTACCGGTTGGTATGGCATTAAACCTTACCGAACGTCGAAACCCGGGAAAAAAGTGTATCTCATGGTTAAGTCTGGGAATGGAGTGAAGTGCAAAATAAAATAATTTATTGTAGAATGGTAGACAAAAATAAAAGTATCAAGTAAACTTATAATTATACAAAAGTAGTTTTAACATAAACCGGAAGGCTCGCAACCTACCGGATAACCAATAAATTTAAGGCGTTACTCTTGCAAGAGGGAGTAATGCCTTTTTTATTGGGTTGGAAAAATACGAAATTATACCAATATGCCTACTCCATTATTTACAAAAGGAAATCCAGGAAAACCAAAAGGCGCCGTCAGTCAAGAACGGAAATTCAAGACTTGGTTGTTTAAATTATTTTTAGATAATAAAGGAATTGCCGAAGAAAAAATACTCAAAATGCTTGAAAGCACACCGGATCTAAAATGGTTAATGGGAATACTGGCGAGTATGTGTCCGAAAGAAATTGAACATTCAGGGAATCCGTTAAGTCTAGCCAATGTCTCAATAAAAATTGAAGGAGTCGATGGAAATAACGTACAGGCTTCACAAGCCGAATCAGTTTCAAGTTTTCAGCGATGACGCCCGATTTGTTGTTTTAGTTGCAGGGCGAAGGTTCGGGAAAACGACACTCGCATTAGTAAAACTTATTACTACCGCATTTTCAAGAGAAAATACAAGGTCGTGGTACATCTCTCCATCATACCGTCAATCTGAAATGATAGCATGGAAAATGCTGCAAGATATGGTCCCTCCCGAAGTAATAATAAAAAAAGATGAAACACGTTTAGAAATGACGTTAATAGGCAATCGTGAACTTGCACTAAAAGGAGCTGATAACTATGATTCATTACGCGGCGCGGGTTTACATATAGCGATTCTTGATGAATTTGCGCTTATGAAACCTAACGTATGGCAAGAGATTATACGGCCGATGCTTACTGATACAAAAGGAAAAGCATTGTTTATTGGGACACCACAAGGGAAAAACGCGTTATGGGAATTATACTTAAAAGGACAGAAACATGAAGATGGGTACTCTAGTTATAGATTTAAGACTATCGATAATCCTTATATAGATCCTATTGAAGTCGAAGAAGCAAAGAAACAAATGAATGAACGGTATTTTAAGCAGGAGTATGAAGCTAGTTTTGAGGATTATACAGGTTTAATTTACCCCGAGTTCAGTTATAAATGTCATGTTATTTCCCCAAAGTATATTGATAAAACATTTACTCGAATAGGGGCGATTGATCCCGCAATATCCGGGACTACGGCGTGTTTAAAGGCATTTATTGATGAAGATGGGAATATAACCGTTTACGGTGAGTATTATGATCAAAATAAGCGTGTTTCTGAAATTGTGCCGGATATAAAAGAGAATGATATTTTGTGGTATATCGATCCGGCCAGTGCGGCAAAGAATGTACAGAGAGAAGGGAAGTTATACTCAATTTTTGATGAATATTTGGAGTATGGAATATACGCTTCCCCGGCTGAAAATGATGTAGACGCAGGAATAAATAGGGTCGCTGAATTTTTTAAAAAAGGAAAAATAAAGATATTTTCAACTTGTAAGAATCTTATTTATGAATTGGAGCGGTATCATTGGTCAGAAGAACGGGAAACAAGGACCGGGATATTAAAGCCGATGCCATTTAAGAGTGTAGATCATGCGGTCGATTGTTTACGGTACTTGGTCATGTCACGTCCGATTAAGCCTATCAAAGATACGTCTCCTAAGATAGAAAAAGGATCAGTAGCGTATGAAATGCAGAAGGATGAGTTAGAAGCGAAGAATTGGAAAGGGAAATATCAATGAGTTTATCACAAGAAGATTTTAAGTATTACAAACGTAATGTCGATAAAGACGCAAAGAAACATACCGAAGAAATCAATAAGTACAATCGTCCCGATGATGTTATTGCGGCGTATAACGGAATATTTAAAGAGCATTCTGATGATGATTCGATGTTAGAGAACTACTTATTTATTGGCGCGTCAACGATATTACCGAGTTTATTTTTTCAGATGCCTCGTATAAATATCCGGTCACAGAGATTACATTTTGAAGCGGCGGTATTGACTGCGCTTATAAACGCATCTTTTGGAGATAAAGAAAAAGAAGAAAACCAGTTGTGTATTATCGACGCATTTTTGCCTTATGGTTTTTCTGTTATGAAGAACGGGTATAATTCCCGGACAGGGAAAGTCAATAAACCATCTATTATGACAGGACAAACTAAGCAAGACGGTAAAGATAACGATATGGAAGGTGACATTGAGTTTATAAAGTACGAGAAAGCAGTATCAATTCGTCAATCCCCAAAAAAGACGTATTTAGATTCAACACAGCCATTTGGAAAAGGAAACAGAATTACATTTGTATATACCCGGACATTACAGCAATTGATTGATAGTAACCTTTATAATCTAACAGATAACTTCTTAAATTATTTCGGGTCAAAGGTAAAAGATAAGCGGGAAGCGGATATAACTCTTACTGAACACTGGTGTATGAAAGACGGGGTTGCTTATAAACTTTGTTATGTTGAAGGGTGGGATGAAGAATTGGCATGGATGAAAACGAAGTATACCGAATTGCCAGTGAGTTATTTACGGTTCAATAAGATAGGT
>JBFZEO010000014.1:0-2996 GCA_041306845.1 Spirochaetota bacterium | reverse complement strand
GTCGGCTACGGCGTCTGTTTTAAGAATGCAAATGTTTCTTCGGCATTGAGACTTGCCGGTACAACAGCAGCGTTCCAGATGGCAATGCCGCTTATGGGATGGCTGACCGGCGCGGTGCTTGGTAAATTTATATCTTCGTGGGCTCCGCTCATCGCCTTTATCCTCCTCCTCCTCGTTGCTGTAAAAATGCTGATTGAAGCCTTTAAAGCTAAGGAGGATTGTGAGGTATACGATATTTCGCGCGGTAAACATCTTTTTATGATCGCCATCGCCACCTCGATCGATGCCTTTGCCGCCGGGATAACAATCGGACTCTTAAAAATGTCTGTTTTTCTCTCTGTAGCCATCATCGGAGCAGTCACGTTTATACTATCGTTCAGCGGAGTCTACATAGGTAAAAAAGCCGGTAAATTTCTTGGGAAATGGGCAGAGATCTCCGGCGGAGTAATCCTCCTTGCGATAGCATTTAAATTCTTATTTGACTGGCGGCTTGTATAAACAGATTTCTGCAATTCGGAGCCGGTTTCAGGAAATACCCGAAGCTGGCCGCCCGCGTCAGAAATTACATTTCTGACTCAGTAATACTAGCAGAATAATTTTGTAAATTTTAGCCATAGGCAAAAAATAGCACAGGACATTTCTCTATTCTTTCAGACTGAGTTTATCAAGCTGTTAATAATACCGGACTGCCGGTTTTACACCAGATATAGAAATTCGCACAAAAAGTCACATTCTCCGCAAAAAAAGACTTGACCCGACTACAACTTAATAGTTTAAATTATAGACATGAAAACATACAAAATCTCCGAACTTGGAAAAATCTTTGGGCTTTCACGCTCAACCCTCCTTTACTACGATCATATAGGACTTCTGCAGCCTTGCGGACGAACAGGTTCCGATTACCGGGCTTACACCGAGAATGATAGGATCAGACTGGAGCGGATCTGTTTCTTCCGCGAGACCGGACTTGGGTTGAGTGAGATCGCCCGGCTTCTGGAGAATGGGGAGCAGAACTCAATTCTCGAAAACCGGCTCCGGGAGATAAACGATGAGATTGCAAATCTCAAATCACAACAGAGAATTATTACCGGTGTACTCAAAACCGTTGCCGATGGGATAAAAACATCGGGACTGGACGCAGATATGTGGATAAGTCTGCAGAAAGCGTGCGGCCTCGATGGCACAGGGCTCAGACGGTGGCATGCCGAATTTGAGCGGAGAGCACCGGAAACCCATCATAACTTTCTACTGGGACTTGGACTCTCTGAGAAGGAGGCGATCCAGGTAAGGATGCTTACAAAAAATGTGGAGGATAACACAATGAGAATGAAATATTTTTACGAACTTTTTGAAGATCTGCCGCGGCAGGGACCGGGATGCAGAGAGGCGACTCTAAAAGCATTGAATATGTTAAAAGATCTGCCCGAAAGACCAGCAGTTCTCGATATAGGCTGCGGCTGCGGAATGCAGACACTGCTGCTTGCGGATAAACTACGTACGAAAATCATAGCGATCGATAACCATCGCCCTGTTTTGGAACATCTGAAACATTCCGCAGAAACGAAAGGTCTTGATATCGAAACTCGTGAACTTTCCATGATTGATATGCCGTTTGACAGAGCGAGTTTTGATCTGCTCTGGTGCGAGGGGGCGATCTTTATCATCGGACTCCTTCGCGGGTTAAGAGATTTTTATGATTATCTCAAGGTGAATGGATATCTCGCCTTTACAGAAATGTGCTGGTTTGAGAACGAACCGCCGGCTGAGATCAGAAAGTATTTCGATGGAATCTACGCTGATATGCACTCTCCGGAAGAGGTTTGCCGCTTGGCTGTCTCAGCCGGCTATCAAGTTATCGATCATTTTAACCTGCCGGATAGCGCCTGGCGGGATGATTACTATACTCCGATGCTTGAACGTATGAAAGATCTTAAAATCAAAAATGCCGGAATACCGGAAGCTGAGGCTGTTTATGCAGAGGCAGAACTGGAGGCGGAAATGTTCAGACGATACTCTAAAAGTTACGGATACACTTTTTTTATTCTGCAAAAGAAGTAGACTCCACATATGTGGATAACTAAAAAGTAATACTGGGGGAAGAATTGAAAATGTCTTATAATAATAGATTACAAGACATAGTTCTATTACGACTTTGAAGTTGATATAACTATTGATTTTTTTTGAGTAAATCATACGTTTAGGATAAAATAACTTTTATAAGATAGGAGATATATAGATATGAAAAATTCAGTAGCATTTTGTGGTCTTTTTTGTGAATCATGCGGAGTGTATATCGCAACAAAAAATAACGATGAAAAAGAACTTGAAAGAATCGCGAAGATGATGAAAACCACAAAAGAAGAGATTCTTTGCAAGGGATGCCGGTCTGATGTATTAAGTCCGCATTGTCGAAACTGCGAATATAAGAAATGTGCAAAAGAAAAGGGTCTATTAAATTGTGAGGAATGCACCGATTTTCCCTGTAATCAACTTCGGGATTTTCAAAAACAAATGCCGCATCGTGCCGAGTTATTTGAATCTGCAACCTTTCGAAAAGAAAAAGGGATTAATCAATGGCTTTCAAAAATGGAAGAAGATTACTCCTGTGAAACTTGTGGAACTATTAACTCGCCATATTATATAGTTTGCAAAAAATGCGGGAATAATCCGGGAAACAAATTCATTAGAAGAAATATTTCTTTCCTAAAAAAATAATTAATTGAGATTCTTATATGAAATATAGTTACTCTTTCAGGGGAGGTATGAGAACATAGTGAATGTCAGAGAATGCGCAAATTTGCCAGTCTACATAAAAAAGGGACCAGAAATGAAACTTGAAGAACTGGGATTTCCAGGAAAAATGGCAGATTATATCTCTCAGAATAGGCTTGACTCTTATCAGACCGGGCGCGTCATCGCCGAATACAAAGAGAGTTATGTTGTAAGAACTGAAACCGGCGATTTTGATGCGGAAGTCACCGGTAATTTACGTTTTT
>JBFZEO010000012.1:0-3715 GCA_041306845.1 Spirochaetota bacterium | reverse complement strand
CTGAAAACTATGACAAATCCCACGCGGCACTCTCTAACTATGATGAAACTTTTGCTTACATTGCCGGACTCGTTGAGAATGGGGCGCTGGTCATCGACCTGGCGTGCGGACCGGCGAATATCAGCAGGTTCCTCATCGCTGTAAAGCCGCTGCGGATCGTAGGATATGATCTCTCCGAACAGATGCTCCTTAAGGCTCGTAAAAATGTACCTCAAGGGCAATTTCATAAAGGTTCGATTACCGACTTTGTTCTGGATGAGCCGGCTGATCTTGTGGTGAATGGATTTGGTTTGCCGTATCTTGATCGTGCCGGCTGCGTACAGTCGTTCAAATGCTGCCATAAGGCGCTTAAACCGGGCGGTTATCTCTATCTGAGTTTTATGGAGGGAGATAAAGAGGGGTTTGAGTCTCCATCTTTTAATCCTGATGTCGATATCTACATTTATTACCACCGCAAGGCGGAGATCATGGAGCAGTTGAGTCTGATGGGGTTTGAACCGGTTCGGGAATGGGCTCTGGACTATAAAGAGCCGGACGGCTCGATAACAACCGATAACGTGATCGTTGTCCGTAAAGTTTAGATTTATCCAGTCTTAAAAATCACAGTTTATGTGTCGTCTCCATACAATACAGAGGTGTTTTTATGTTGTACAATAACATACATTCACCAGAAGAGGAGATAGAAATGGTTACTGCAATTGCAAAAATAATACCCGTGAAGGGAAAAGAGAGTGCACTGGAAACAGAGCTGAGGAAAATGATCGGCTTGACTCAGAATGAACGGGGGGCGGTGGCGTACAGACTCCACAAGAGCAGCGACGGTTCCGGAAGTTTTATGTTTTATGAGAAATTCTTTGATGATGAGGCGTGGAATTTTCACATATCGACTCCGTATTTTAAAGAGTTTGCGGTGAATATTGAGCCGCTTATAGCCAGTCCTGTTGCCTTAGAGTTATATGAGGAGATCGCTTCGATAGACAGGTGACCGATCTGCGGGGAGTGAACAGCATGAGGATAGTGTATTATCAGCCGGCTCCGGAGCTGGCGAAATATATCAGATGTTACTGGACTATGGAGAGTTGTCCCGGAGAAAAACTGCCGGCACTCTTCCCCGGAACGAGCGAGGAGCTTATCTGCAATCTCGCCGATCCGTTTGTTTTAGTTAAAGATAACGCTGCTTATCCGGTAACACAGCGTGCTGTTCTCTCTCTCCGCCGATCCGGTTGTGCTCTACGTTCATTGTCTGCGATTAGTTTTATTGCTGTTCGTTTTCGTGCCGGCGGGTTCGTCAATTTTACTCCGCTTGAGATATATGATCTTGAACAGGAGATTTTTTGTCCCGATATTTTCTTTGAGAATGATAATTTATTGCCGTTACTTTCAGATTCCACTACAATACAGAACAAAATAAATATCCTTGATGAACTGCTTATCCGGCTGCTCCGAAGATATGAGCGGGTTGGTGAGGATATCCGCTATGCGGTGAACGAACTTTTTTACAGGTATAATACCTCTGATGTGTGCCGGACTGCGGATTATATCGGTCTTGGCATCAGAACATTTGAACGGAGATTCAAAAAGGCGACAGGATTTGCACCACGAAATTTTATTGGTTACGGACGGTTTCATCATACACTTAAGGGGCTAATTCTCGGGAGGGAGAGAGATTACCGCGATGCCGCTCTGGAGAATGGGTATTATGACCAGGCGCATTTTATAAGAGTTTTTAGAACATTTATGGGTTCGACACCAGGAGCTTACCTCAACGAGATTAATTTTTCTAATAATTATTACGCTGTTGATAGCGGGAGTTAGCAGGAGAATTTGACTATTCTAAAATTTGGCAGCTTGAGAGAATGAGTTAAAGAGAGTGTTCTTTTGAGAATATTTATAACTTTCGTTTTTTCTGTTGAATTACCGATTATTAGAGGTGCCCTTTATCAAAAAGATACTCAAGTCCGTTGAGTTTTATCTCGTAGACGGATGCCATTATCTCACCGAGTTCACCTTCAGGAAACCCTTTTTGTTTAAACCACACGAGATACGGTTCCGGAAGTTTTATTATTTTCAATCCTTTGTATTTCCCGAAAGGCATCGTGTAATCGGCAATTTTCAGAAATTGTGTATTATCCATAATTTTCCTTAATCCGGTTGTTTTTCCCATTTCACAGGATTAAAGATCCCGTCATGCACATATATGTTTTTAGTATCTGATGGTTCAACGGTAATGTATCCTGTGAATAGATAGTTTCCCGATCCGGAAAGAGCTGCGACTTTTTTCTGTGCAGATTTCACGACGTTGTATTTTTTGTTTTCTGTCGTGACGATGATGGGGAATGTGTGCGGTTCATTTCCGGTTATTATCACATTGCCGATGAAGCTGATCCGTTTTGTTTTCCCTTCTTTCGCAGAGTCAGCATTCTTACAAGCGAGCATCAAAAAAACAAGTCCGGCAATAATTATCACTTTATGCATTTTAAGCCTCCATCTTTTGTAGAATAGTTATTTAAACTACCCATAGTTTATACTCCAGTTTTAATTTCTTGTCTAATCAATAAGTGTTTTGATTTATTAAATTGTTGTTTAATATCCAAACAACTAATTGATTGACATAAAATAAAAAAGATTATAACCTGTGCCACATGGCGAACTTAAATCAAGTAAACTTGATTTTTGCAGGAGCCTCACCTTTGTTTCTGTTTTCAAAACTATGCACCATTTATCCCGGAGTTTTTGTGCAAAATTCAACAAAAGTCAGGATAAAAGTATCTCCCAAACAGCTTTTCAGGATACTTTATCCGTACATAAAAAATAAGATCCTATTTCAGATTAAGTCAGTGTCTATCATTGTCATATATCTTGCCCTATTTCAGATAATGATACTCGGGATACCGATCAAGGAATCTTTGACGATAACCGGCGGGATAGCACTTGTGATTGTCGGACTTGCATTCTTCCTCGAAGGTGTCATGGTCGGGATAATGCCGCTTGGTGAGTACGCCGGCAAGAAACTCCCGCAGAAAACTAAACTCCCTATGATACTTGTCTTTGCCTTTGTGGTGGGAATAGTTGCCACACTTGCAGAACCGGCAATTACCATTCTCTACGCCACCGGCAGTTTTGTTAAAGCATGGGAGGCTCCGCTCCTCTTTGCACTCCTAAATAAATATTCGTTTTTACTGGTAATTTCCATCAGCGCCGGCGTGGGAATAGCGGTTCTTTTTGGTGTATTGCGGTTTGTCTACAGTTGGTCGCTTAAACCGTTCATATATATTTTAACAATAATCCTTCTTTCCATCACTGTCTATGCGTTTTTTGACGCAAATCTTATCACGATAAGCGGACTTGCATGGGACTCCGGCGGGATAACAACCGGTCCTGTTACGGTTCCTCTGATTATCGCACTCGGTTTCGGGATATCCCGTGTACTGGGCAGCAACAACAACACATCGGGGCTCGGAGTCGTAACGCTGGCTTCGGCTTTTCCGATTATAACGGTTATGTTACTGGGAATGGTACTCTCCTCTTTTATCCCGGCACCAGCTCCGGAATCGGTATTCTTCCTTAATAATAATTTAAAATCGGAACTGCTTTTTGAGGATAAACATAAGCAAACCGGATATGTACTTACCGAGTGTTCCGATTACACTGCCGGTGAATTTCTCCGTAAAAATAATCTTAGTAAAAGTGATATTTTTAATGAGATAGCTGAGGA
>JBFZEO010000008.1:0-3545 GCA_041306845.1 Spirochaetota bacterium | reverse complement strand
CTCATTCGGCATACTGTTTTTTATAATCATGATTATACTTTTTTTCACCATTCTGCAGAATGAGATGAACCGCAGGGGACAGCGTAACTCCGGCCTGTTTCAGGATAATCTCTTTAAATTTGACTTCTCGGACTTCCTCGAACTCAAAGATGAGATAAAGTTAAGCGAGGACAGAGTTTTGATAATGGAACTAAACGGTATCGATCCGGAACTCGATCACTCGATAACAGAGGGATGGGACAGGCAGATCTATCTGAAAAGGTTTGCTCTGGAGGAATATGTAACAGACTCAGGATTCAAGAACGCACTCAACTCAGGTGACGAGTCCTCGCCGCCTGTAAATATAACTGGATATATGTGGGAAATCCCAAAAAGAGTTACATTCAGGGGGAGAAACGAGGTCTCGCAGACACTCTATATGCTGAACATCGATCCTACATCGACACTCGGAATCGACTATATGTACAAGCTCGCTCCGATTGAAAAATGGGACGACTCCCCTTTCAAAAGTATATACAGATCATACAGCGATATATTTACCGGAAATATCGATAACATCTATTACGATAACCCGGATCAGACAAATTTTATAAAGTCGCTTACGCCGGAACGAAAGAGACTCCTCACATTCACAGGCGGCTCGGAACTTAGTGCCAGGATAAAAAAGCTCACATCAGAACTCACCGCAGGCTACGACTCCACATTCCTGAAGGCCGTTATAATCCAGGAATACCTTAGAAATAATTTTTATTACTCACTCAAACCGGGACTCTCCGGTCAGATCCCGCCGCTGGAAAACTTCCTCTTTAACACAAAAAAAGGGTACTGCTCCTACTTCGCATTCGCCATGACACTCATGCTCCGTTCTGAGGGGATTGCGAGCCGGGTCTCTGTCGGGTTTGCTCCCGATCTCAAGAATAGAACTCTGAATTTCTATGATATAAGATCGATGGATGGACACGCATGGGTTGAGGTTTATTTCGATGACTACGGCTGGATAACATTCGACCCGACCTCGCCGAACCCGGCACCGGAGGACAACTTCTCCATGCCGAGGAGCAACAAAGAGGAGCGTGACTCACTCATAGAAAAAATCCTCTCCAACAAGGACAGGATGGCGGAGATTACTGACAAATTTACCGGCAGCATTAATCCTGTGAGCAAACTCTTCAAGTCATTGAACAGAACAATATCGGGCAACGGAATCCTGATATTCGGGGCAATCGTAATTATTATTTTTATTATCATAACAGCGGTATCAAAAAGGTTTCTGATAGCTGCGCTGACCGCCCGCGATCCGTCATTAAAAACAATCTACTATTACAAAGAGATAATTTTCAGGCTAAGCAGAATGGGAATAAGGTTCAGAGAATCCGAGTTGAAAGAGGAATTTGCATTCCGGCTGAAAACAGAAAAAAATATCGACATAACAGAGATAACATCACTTTATAACAAGGCACTCTACAGCGGATCACAAACCGGCACGAAAGAGACAAGGAGAGTCTTTAAGAGAGCAGCCTCGGAACTCAAAAAGTCAAGTCTGACAAACCGGCTAAGATATTTTTTTGACATCACCGCTGTTTTTAGGAAACTTTTCCCGATATTGATCCTCACGATTTTACCATTCGCACTCTACAAAACGGACTGCCGGGAAACACTCGACGAAGCGGTAAAAAAAGCAAAAATAGCAATAAACAACGACTACTTCGACAAGGCGTTATCGATCCTCAACAAGGCGGAGACCGATTATCCGGAGTCATATATCCCCGATTATGAAAAGGGGAAACTATACTTTGACAACGAGCTTTACTCGAGCGCATTGACGGAGTTCAAACAGTGCCGCGAGAAGGGACTCAAGACAGACTTGCTCTACATATATCTCGCTAGTAGTTACGCGAAAAAGGGCGATGACAAGAACACACTGGCGGTTTACCTTGAGGCGCTCAGTGAGAATGGGGATAATCCCGATCTATATGACAACATCGGCTGGGCATATTACAAACTCCACAGATATAAAGATGGGATAAACATTCTTGAGAAGGGACTGGGAAAATACCCTGAGAAACCTGAACTTGAGATGACACTCGGCACCCTCTACTCCTCGATGTGGGACTACGATAAATCAAAAATATACTATCTCCGCGCGATCCAGCACTCCATGAGGAGCAAGGATTCCGAATTCAGGGCGATTGCGTACTACAATCTCGCATTGCTTGAGGAGGCGTTCCTTTATTATAAAAACGCCTTTAACTCTGCCGAGGCATCACTCTCCATGAGAGAGAGGAGTTCCGGGAGAATGGAGATCGCATTTTTATATATGAAGGCACTGAAAAACAAACATGCGTACCGGGAAATAAAAACCGCCTCGTCACTAAAACCGTTCACACTGTTCCCGGAGTCGTCCCTTTCCTATCTTTATGTAAACTCAGGACACGAGGATAAGGGAGTCAAGATATCCATTAACCTGCTGCAGAACAGGGACTACAGCTGGCTCCAGTATTTCGGGTCAAACATCGACTCGTTCAAACTCGACATCTATAAGAACCTCACATACGGATATAAGTACATGTCATCGTCAGTTAAATACACCGGTAATAAGAATTATTTCAGTTTAATTAAAGATTGGGGACTCGGGATTATCTACAGGACAAAATCACTCTATTACAACGTAAAAATGACAAATCTTTCGTTAAAACTCTCGGAGGAGAAGATCACCGGAGGGAACGGCATCGAGGGACTATATCAGCTCTATGACGGTTATGAACTGATAAGCCCGACAAAGGCACACAAGGCAGTGCGACTTGCAGAAAACATTGAGGAACAGATAAATCCGCGTAAAAAAAGGATAACGGCGATCCTTAAAGCGTTGACAGAACCGATGCCGTTCTTTTATAAAAGGAAAAAAGCTGAGGATAATTTTGCACTTTGTGAGAGTCTTGATGCGGAATGGGAAAAATATCTCAAAGTAGAACTCATGTCAAAAACAGCGATATTCGCTCCGGCAGACATAAAGATAAAAATATTAAAATACCTTGCCAAAAATGCGCCATTCCTTATAATAAGTAAAAATTTAAAACTCCCGGTTAATGTTGTTTTTGCCGATAATTTCAGCGGCAAAGAGCGGAAGCAGTTGACCGGGGAGATTTTCAGACGGGGATTTGAGGAGAGTTATGACGGAGTTGAGGCTCCGACTCTCATTCTACACAAAAAAGACGGAAACAAAATAGGCGTTAAACTAACCGGCGATGACACGATAAAGGAATTTGAGATTGCCTATAAAACTGTTGACGATTTCGGATCGAGTTTATATGACAATGTGTTCAGGGAGAGATTTTAGCTGGAATGGGCGTTTGGTTTTTGTAATTGTAAATTTTGACCATAGGATTAATATTTACAAACTAAAGCATCGAATGATTTTTTAGAAGTACTATTGAAAAACAGGAATTATTTATGGAAGATAAAAAAACAAAGATTATGATCGTGGGAAGCGGTAATGAATACAAAATGGATAAAATCAGGGAGCTCGCAAAGTCCGGTGCTTTTAT
>JBFZEO010000404.1:0-7272 GCA_041306845.1 Spirochaetota bacterium | reverse complement strand
ATCGTCCTGTCAGCGGATAAACCCTAAAATAAGACTTTGAATCATGGAGCTTTATAAATTTGATATGGGTAACAGCATCCTGCACCTTACCCTTCCATTCCACTGGCTCATCAACAACCAGCTCTTTTGATTTTATTTCGAGTTGCGGAGTTATGGCGAGATAAAGTTTTTTTATCTTGCGCAGCCTAAAAAGTTCATGAAGGGCAATCTCTGTTTTTTTATTTTTTGCAAATATTGTCAGTCCCTGAGTAGGTTTGTCTAACCGGTTAATCGGAGAGACTTCATATTGATAACCTTTTGACCGCAGATAAACTCCAACTCCGTAAAGAAGGTTGTCTGTAGCACACATCGGAGTCGGAACTGTATCAAGACCGGATGACTTATGAACAATCATCAAGTCATTGTCTTCAAAAACAATCGAGGCTGGATCAAGTACAAATCGCCCAACCGGAAAGTCCGGTTTATACACGGCGACCAGTTCAGTCGTTATTATGCGATTGGGATTTGTTTCCCTTTTATTGTCAACCCACACGCTTCCTCGAGTAATATTGAGAATTGCATCCTCTTTTGAGAATGCAATGTGTTTTATAAGCATGTTTACAAGTGCCGAATTCTCTCCGGCTTTTAGTTTAATAAAATACTTTTTCAAATTCTGCTTCTTATCATTAAGATTTAAAGCCGTAATCTACCACATTTCTAAAATTATTTAAATCATTTTCAAGTGTAATCTTATTCCAATTATTTTTTACGTATTCGCCATATGCCGGGTTTTTGCATGAAGATACAATAACTGAAATAAATATTAGAGCACACAATATTTTAATTATTGCTTTCATTTTATCAACTCCATAATTTGTTAATCTTCTTTAATCAGTATTTTACCGCTTATAGTTTCCGCATATATGATTGAGTCGCCATTTCCATTTTTGAGTTTCATTTCACTTCGATCCCCGCTGACCTCTGTAAATATTTCTTGGTTTGCTCTAACTGATCCGGACACTGATTTTATAGAGTATTGAATATTCCTGATATCCAGAATGGTCACTTTGATCGTACTGTTCACAGTGTTAATATTTATGAGCGAGTTATCAAGTCTCTTAGATGAAACAAACACATCTCCGGATGTTGAGAAAAGGGTTGCATTTTTAAGTAAAGAACCCTCATATGAGATACTTCCGCTACCGGTTTTGATCTTTACAATGGGGAAATCACCGATGACTTCAACGTCTCCGCTTATGCTCATTGCATCAAGAACCTTTGCTCCACCCTCAACATTTATGTCTCCGCTGATTGTCTGTATCTCAAGTCCCTCGGTGATAGATTTAACCGAGATCTCTCCGCTTACAGAATTTATCTTTATCTGTTTTACAAAATCCTCAACTTTAACACTGGCCGAGTCTGTTTCAATTATCACGTTATATCTTTGTGGAATGTAAAATTTGAGGTAGCATTCTGAATATATTTTTTTTGAATACACAGGCTTCACGAGTATCGTGTCCTTTGATGATTTATCTTTTGTTATCATTACATCGGCTATATTATCTTCGATGTCGCCTTTTATGCGGATCTTTTCCGCATCACCGGCGTTATAAATCCTCACTGAACCGTCAGGAATTTTTATCCTAACTATCGACGTATTTTCTGCTTTTACAAGCTTGTCATACTCCTTTAACGCAAATCCATTACTATACACAACCAAGAAGGCAATTATATAATAAACAAAAAATCTTTTCATTTTGTCCCCCTGTTAATTATTGCTGTTTCTCAAAAGTTCAGTTGTTTTTGTTAAGATGGAAGTTTCTTCATAGTAGACATTACCAAGATAAACGAGAAGCTCATGATTATCCGGTTTTTGTTTATATGCCATCTTTATACTCACGACTGCCTTATCTATTGATTCAACATCTTTTAATATTGAATTAAGTGATTCATTTGACATGTAACTTTTTTTATCCATCGATAATTTAATGAGAGTATCTTTTGCTTTTTCATAAGACGTTGCTGCCGATTCAAGCTGTTTTAACGCATTGTTATACGCAATATCAGATCTGTTATTAATTCCATTCATCATAAAAAAGCCCAGACCAATAACCACAACCAGGACAGCCGCAACGGCACCACCTACTCCCCAGAACTGCATGTTAAGTACAATTGATTTTGATCTCTTTTTATCGGAAACGTACATATCTATATCGTTCCAGAGATCCCTAGACGGAGTAAGCTCTTCCGGTAAGGTTTTATATAAATTATCAATATCTGATCCGTTAAAGTTTTTGTTCATAAACTCAACTCCTTTTTTAACAGTTCGCGGGCCCGCGACAGATGACATTTTGATGTCCCCTCTGCTATTCCTGTTAAATCTTGTATCTCCTTGTGGGAGTAACCCTGCATGACATACAGTACAAAAATCTTTCTGGGCTGATCCGGAATTCGTTGTAAAGCCCGTTCCAGATCTATCTTGCCATCAATATCATTCTGCATCTCATTCTTCTTATAAAAAATATCAATATCAACGTCAGCTTCTTTTTTATTTTGTTTGTTTTGCTTATCACCCTTGCGCATTATAATGTTGATTGCAACTCTGTAAAGCCACGTATAAAAGGCACTTTTAAATTTAAAAGAACTTATTTTATCCCAAACGCGGAAGAAAACTTCCTGAGTTATGTCCTCCGATAAACCGGTGTCGGATGTCATGCGGAATGCAAGCGCAAATATTCTCTTATTGTATTTATCAAAAAGAGTTTTAAATGCAGCTTTATCGCCCTCTTTCACCTTAAGAACAAGAGTCAAATCATCATCTTCTTTTATCACGTTCCCCATCCAAAACTCAAACCTTTTCATCTCCTCTTCGTAATTTTAGATACAGATGCAGACAAAAAGGTTTAATTCTTTTTTCAGTTATTTTTTTAGAACATTATTTCAGTGAGTAAATGCAGTGTGTTTATAATAAAAGCTATATGCCGAAGTTTATCTGATCCCCGCCGGAACCTCTTGCTGTGTCAAGCAAAGATTCTGCTTCCTTCACCATCTCATCAAACGTTCTATTGTGTTCTGATTTGAATGAAATCCCTGCGCTAAAAGTTACAGCTTTATTCCCAACAGTATCAGATAGAAAATAGTTATTTTGATCCTTGTTTATAACAAGTTTATTGATTAAAGATTTGAATTCCTCTTTAGGAATGTTTCCTATAATCCCGTAACCAAACTGAAATATTTCAAACAGAAAAATCCCATTCAACCTGCCGGACAGGTCATCAAATATTTTCATGTTAAGTACATTCCGATCATCCGGATTTAATTCGTACTTGAACTTATCTTTAAAATCAACCTCGATAAATCCGATTTCACCCACATTGTAACCAGACATCTGATCCTTCAATCTCATCTTTAAATCCTGATTACTTTTATAATTGACAAAGATGTTTTTTGCATCAAAGGAGAACATGAACTTAAGAAAAAATAAAATATCTGAAATAAAGAACGGTTGAAGATTATTCCATCGGAGATAAAAATATCCGAAGAGTTTTTCCTTGTTGTATGGGAAGAGCGGAATATAAAAATCACCCTTACTCAATCCGTCAACAGGAATTTTCAAATTGGCTGTGCCTAAGGCTGCCCTCGATCTTACTTCGACAAATGTATCTTTTTGGGCAATATAGACATTCGCCCGCTCCCACTTAAAATATCTGGATGCAATCTCAAGGCATCCGGTAATGTAATCCTCCGGAGTGATACTAAATTTAAGTAGTTTCAGCACTCCGTTAAAATCAAAATTGTCCTTAAATTCCTGGGAAATCTTAAAATTCTTAATCCATAAATCCTTATACTGAGATTCAACATCGAGTTGCGCATCGAGACTCTGCCATTCTACCTTGTCCTCACGTGTATAATCACTCTCATCTATATAGTCACTGTCATCATAAGAATTAAATTCATTAGTATCAAGTGAACTTAAACTTTCGCTTAGATCGATTCTCTCTCCATCAGCAATTCCGGAAGTCTGGTCATCGTTGTAACCTAAAAATGCGAGGATCAAAATATTTCCTATGAAATAAATCATAAGGATAAAAAGGAGGGGGATAAGCATATCTCTAATATAGAAATCGATGTTATATTTGTTAAACCACACAATAAATTGTGCTTTGTTCACCGTGGTTTTATAAACTCTTATTAGTTTTTTGAATTCTTTGAACATCTCTGCTCTGTTTCCGGCATTTTCATTAAAAAACCTGGCATCGTAAACCATGGGGATTACTTTATTGTTTTTTGTTTCAACCCATATCCCATAAACAAGATTTGCCGGAAGTTTCTTGTGATTTATTTTTATGCCGCCGCCAGTTTTCTGTTTATCAAATTTTACATCGGACAATATTTCATGGATTAGTGCATTCTGCTTTTTTTCTATGGAATAGAATTGATATGACAGATATCCAATGGCTATGAGTAATATAATGAGTCCATAAATTCTTTTTAAAATTAATCCCATTTAATCTCCCTTTATAAAGAAATCGTTTATTGTTATCAATGGAGTTCTGCCAGATGGCTTCTCCAATTTTTTTAGTTTAACCGGAATCCACTTGTCATTATAGTTTCTTGCAGTCATGAAAACATCGTCTTCGCTATATTGGTATTCATCAGGAATATTAACCAGTAAATTATAGTCATACTGTTCAAACCCCTTTCTCATAACTCTGATTGGGTCGATTACCTCTTTGTTCAGCTTTTCTCTGTAGAATGTTGATATTACGAGAAGTATGAAAAATATTACCACAAAACCGGCATCTCCACCCATAAGTACAGATCTTTTTTCTGTAAAATAAACCTCAAAATGATCGTTCTTAAAATAACTCTTATAATTTCCAGATGCAGCAACATCATTATTTGTATATACTGATTTTCCACCTGTTTTTATCTCAGAAACAGTTTTGTTGTTGACAAGCACCATCTTGAGATATTCTGTAAATTCACCATTCTTATAAAAGTCATTATAAACTTTCTCGATAGCAGTAACAAGCTTTTCTTCATCCGCTCCTCTGCTCCGATACCCCTTCTTATCTATTCCATCTGAAGTCACAAACAAATAGAAGCAGAATGCAACAACAATTCCTGTTGAGATATACCGATTTAATCTCAAGATATTTCTGCCGGTTACGTTATATGGATGATAAAATGAATTAAATAATTTTGCAACTCTATAACTGCGCAGCAGCAAAAGAATATTTAATATGTTAAAGGTGTTTAAGAACCATCTTGCATTTCCGGGAAGGCTGCCGATCACATCGTAATTTATAAAGATATAAAAAAATCCCGGTAGACTATAAAACAGGAGCGACGGGAAAGATCCGAGTATATCGATAACGCCGTTGTTATTTCTGATATAAAATTTATCCTTTTTCCGGATAAGATAAAAGAAATATTTATATCCAAATTCAATGCAGAGTAAAACATCTGTTACGAGATTTGCAATAATTAAAGCACTGTAGAGATAATCGCCGGGCTTAATAAACATTCCGCAAAACAGAAGAAAAACAGATATAAACGAGAAAATAAAAACGATTTTTTTACTGATAGGTTCTTGTTTCATGTTACCACCCGTACCTTAGACTTATAGCCGCAAGTTCATTCATCATCTCTTTGTCAACTCCATAAGAGTCCGAACTCTTGGCAAGCGTCTTTATCACGCTTCCTTCCGGTGTCAACGCGCCTCTGTCCGAGTTGTTTGTGTTAATGAGAAATCTACCTAAAACGAGAAAAATTCTTGCCAGTCTGATGTCGCAAGAAACACCGTCAATATTATAAATAATCCTGCTGTTTATCATCACTGCCTTGTTTATCAAATTCTTGCCGAGTCCTTTCACTTTTTGTTTGATGAAGTCGTACACATTGTCGGCAACAACATGGTTTATATTGTTTTCAAACTTTAATGCTGTTTCATAAATCTGATCCCGTTTTAGAAACTGAGTTCCATTCTCAGCGTCAACAAGCGGACTTATGACGAGAAGTATCTTTATGTACTCGGATAGCATCTCCGGCGAAAAGTGGATCCGCTCCTTGTTAATCAGCTCAAGATCGATATACGAGATATCTTCGACAATTTTACGGCAATATCTGTCTACGATACCGCATCTTAACACTCTCAAGATACCTGTTAATCTGTATCTAAATACAGGATTGTTAATTAGTCCGCTGTAGAGATTGTAAAACTGGTTCTGTATTACAGATATTTTGCTGTCGCTATTGTCGCTTATTATACTGGAGAATGTAATTTCGTTGAAAAATAGTTTTTTCAGCCTTTCAAACAGTCTTACATTTACCTCTTCATTGAGGATTTGCCTGAAAATTTTAATATAATCATCATAATCTATCCCGTTAAAAAAACTTTGACGCAGATAATTATTCTTGATGTAAGTGTTATATTTGTCTATAAAAACAATTATCTCCTCTTCACCTTCGAGGGGATTATCGAGGGGGAGTTTTACAGATAAGAGGAGTCTTTTCACCTGTTCCTTTATTTTATCTTTTATTTCTGATTTCAATTAGCTGTCACTCTTCGCAAATAACAACAATTATTAGTAACCACTCATTTACGTTACACTCTTTTTTAGTTATAATGTAAAATAATTATGATTAAAAAAAATCGTGTCCTTTTACACCTTTTCTTATATTTCCTTGTGAATTTATATGCTCATGCAGATATAAGCTCATCTTCCCCGGATCAAACCTTTTATTATGCGGAGGAAACACAGGATACTAATATTATCGATAAAAAATCAACTTTATTTAATATAAATTTTGGAAGTTCCTCACAAGAGGTGTCTTTGATCGGTTACTGGAAGGTTTATCTTGGATTGACTACCGGTTTTTCGTTGAATCCTGATTTTTCCTACAACTTCAGTGTTCCTGGATACACAAGCGGAGTTTTATTCTCACAACAGAAATTACTCTCCATCGACACCGACTCAGGTTCCGGATTAAAATTCCATTTTTTTATGAATGATAATCCGGAAGAGACTGAGTTTATCCTTAGATACGATTCCAATTCTTTTTTTAGGGGATTTTACTTCGCAAACAAGATAGAGAGCACTCCGCTGTCACCATACAGAAATCTTGAAAACGGACGAGCGGAGGATTTTATGCTCGGTATAAAATGGGGAAACAATTATTATCGAGGGCGTTTTGACATAAAATTTGACTCAGTTAAAGCCGTTACAGATACTTTTAAGGGGAGTCTCCGTAACATAGACGGTAGTACGTTGTCTAACAAATATCTGC